>JAQXEB010000291.1 GCA_029251065.1 Luminiphilus sp. | reverse complement strand
CGGCCGGTGGGTTGCTCACGAAACTTGATTTATTCGATGTTTACCAAGGGACTGGATTGGCTGAAGGAAAGAAGAGTTTGGCGATCGGTTTGACATTCCAAGGTCAAAGTCGCACTCTCGATGAAACAGAGGTCGCGGGTGCTGTCGACCAAGTGCTTGATTCTCTGAGAGAAAAGCTGGATATCGAACTGCGAAGCTAATAACACTATGTCCGCACTAACGAAATCAGAAATGGCCGAGAAACTCTTTGAGGAGTTGGGTCTTAATAAACGCGAGGCGAAAGAGCTGGTAGAGCAGTTCTTTGAGGAGATCCGAATCTGTCTCGAAAATAACGAGCAGGTGAAGCTTTCGGGTTTTGGTAACTTTGATCTTCGTGATAAAGGCTCGCGTCCTGGCCGTAATCCAAAAACAGGCGAAGAGATCCCTATTTCCGCAAGACGTGTCGTCACCTTCAAACCTGGCCAGAAGCTCAAAGCCCGGGTAGAGAAGATGCAGAACGATGCTTGAGCCAACACACAACAACGAACTACCGCCTATTCCTGGAAAACGCTATTTCACCATTGGTGAAGTGAGTGGATTGTGTGCTGTAAAACCGCACGTGCTTCGTTACTGGGAAGCCGAATTCCCACAACTCAAACCCGTTAAGCGTCGGGGTAATCGTCGATATTACAAACGCGGCGATGTGGAGTTGGTGCGGGCGATTAGAGGTCTTCTCTACGAAGAGGGTTACACGATTGGCGGCGCTCGACAGAGACTGACTTGTGAAGATGGCCCAAGCCCTGTTGATGTCATGTCGACCGTTCGAGATTGCTTAAACGATTTGGAAGCAGCAAAGTCGCTGCTCAAACTCGGCGACTAACATTCCCTAACGCATTGAATACCCGTATACTTCGCGCCGTTCGGGGCGTAGCGCAGTCTGGTAGCGCACCACACTGGGGGTGTGGTGGTCGCAGGTTCAAATCCTGCCGTCCCGACCATCTTTTTCAGCATAATGCGGCTGGCTATAACAACTGCCTAAGCAGTTTTTGACCGCTTCTCGGTAATGGTCTGTATCCCTAAAAATTTCTGATTTTATTACGTTTTTTCGTGGTTTTGTTGCCCAAAAATTACCCAGCCACTTGTGTGGATGAAACAGTTAAAGGTCATGAAGGCCAGCTTAGAGGAATGGGTGGTCAATCTGCAGAACCCACGCGGCCTTTCGTGTAATTGAAGTTGTAAGGGGCTCTATTTTAGGCCCAGGCGTGCAGGGGCAGTAACCTTTGTGACTAATATGAGTAATCCGAGCGAAGTCCTAAAAACTGTATTCGGCTATGAGCGCTTTAGACCGCTCCAGCATGAGATTATTAATGCTGTGAGTTCGGGTGAAAATGCACTTGCGTTGATGCCCACAGGGGGTGGGAAAAGCATCTGCTATCAAGTGCCTGCCATAGTTCGCAGTGGGTGTGGTGTCGTCGTATCACCCCTGATCGCACTGATGCAGGACCAGGTGGATGCTCTGAAAAGCTTAGGTGTGAGCGCAGAGTTCCTGAACTCCACTGTCGATTATCAAACAGTCACTCAGATTGAGCAGGCTTTGCGCGCTGGAACGTTAGACCTGCTTTACGTTGCTCCCGAGCGCTTAGTGCAAAAGCGCACTATTGAGTTGCTTCAGAGTGTCGAAATTAACTTGTTCGCAATAGATGAGGCGCATTGTGTCTCGCAATGGGGACATGATTTTCGTGAGGATTACCTGCGGCTGGAAATGTTGTGTGAGCTATTTCCAAGTGTTCCCCGCATTGCACTTACTGCAACAGCGGATCCTACGACCAGACAAGAGATCGTGGACAGGTTGCACCTGGGCCAATCTAATCAGTTCGTTAGCAGCTTCGATCGGCCCAATATTCACTACAACATTCTTGAGAAGAAAGACGCGCGTAAGCAACTTCTTGCGTTCATCCACGGTCACCACCTGGGCGCTGCGGGGATAGTCTATTGCAGCAGTCGAAAGCGTGTAGAGGAGACCGCCAGTTGGTTAGAGAGCAAAGGTATTAAGGCACTGGCCTATCACGCGGGTATGTCTTCCGACGCAAGGCTTGTTAATCAACGTCGGTTTCTGGATGAAGACTCTATCGTCATGGTCGCTACGATTGCGTTCGGAATGGGAATTGATAAGCCTGACGTTCGATTCGTCGCTCATCTGGATATGCCCAAAAGCATTGAGTCTTATTATCAAGAGACGGGTAGAGCGGGTCGAGACGGGCTGAAGGCAGACGCATGGATGGTTTATGGGTTTCAGGACGTAGCGTGGATTCGGCAACGGCTTATGGAGTCCGAGGCAAATGACGATTTTAAGCGGGTGGAATGGCGTCGGTTAAATACGATGCTGGGTTTATGTGAAGTCAGTTCCTGCAGACGTAATGTTGTGCTTGAGTATTTTGGCGAAAGAGTGAGTGATCCGTGTGGGCGGTGCGATAATTGCATCAATCCCCCTGAAACATGGGATGGAACCCAGGCTGGACAAATGGCGCTGTCCGCGGTCTTTCGCACCGGGCAAATGTTTGGTGCGAACTACGTAATCGACGTACTCCTGGGTAAGCTTACGGATCGAATAATTCAGTTCGATCATCATAATTTGCCTACGTTTGGTGTTGGTTCCTCTATTGGACCAAACGAATGGAGATCAGTCCTCCGTCAGCTTGTTGCCAAAGGTGTGCTTCGTGTTGATGTTGAAGGACATGGGGCGCTTAAGTTGACTCAGGAATCGCGAGATGTCTTAAAGGGTGAAGTCAAACTCGAGTTCAGGAAGGACCGCGGCTTCGCGGCTGAAGGGGGAGCAAGATCTGCTAAGAAAAGAGAGCTTTCCAATACAACTTCCCCTATCGCTTCGCATGACAAGACTCTATGGGAGGCGCTACGAGCGCTCCGAAAATCTTTGGCTGACGAGAAAAGCGTTCCCGCATTTGTTATTTTCAATGATCGGGCTTTAATCGCCATGTGCAAAGACCGACCGCTTAACACGGCTCAATTTCTTGCGATTGATGGAGTAGGGCCTAAAAAATGTGAGGACTACGGCGAGCAATTCATGTCAGTTATTAAAGAGTTGAGTTGAAACTCGGTCGACCTCTACCAAAGGTGAGTAGTATGACATGTGGTTGTACGCAATCTTGCAAGCAGACGTGTAGCGCTCAGCCAGTAGAGGCGCAAAGTGTCAATTACGAGACGTCTAAAGAGGCTCAAAGCGCCAATTGAGACATCCCGATCGCTGGTAAAGAAAGGACCGGGGTCTGCTTTAGCTCACGAAAGTACTGCTCTTTGGCGGGTATTTCGAATGCGCTTTCTGCCTGTTCCGTATTCGTTGCCTCCCTAGCGTCGGGCGGTTGATTGTCGAGTGTTGCACAAATGGCTCAAAGGCCACCCCCGATTCACGAAGTTTGTCGCCCAAGCCAATGAACACAGCAGAAATACACAGCTCTTGGCTTCATTAGTTGCTAATTCCTCAATTATTCCTTTTGTTTGCGTTGTACGGCAGGGTACTGTGATGCCATGAACGAACTATCAAAGTCTGCGTCGCTCGATGAACCCAAAGATGCTTTGGAGGAGTACCTGCTCTTTAACCTTGTCTACTGCAGTCAAGTAAGCCCGGGTATTGAACAAGCGGATGTTGACGCCATTATCGCGACTGCACGGCGCTTTAATCCAATACTAGGAATTACCGGAATTTTGGTATTCGGAGCGGGTGTGTTTTTCCAGTGGATCGAGGGTCCCAAGTCTAAAGTTTTAGAACTGGTAAGTCGTATTGAAGCGGATTCACGCCATGAAAAGATGGCGATTCTGAGTTCCGACGAGGAGATTCGTGAGCGAATTTTCCCGACCTGGGATATGGAGCTCGTCGATACGAACGACATTCAAGAGGTGCTTCGCGATGCGCTTGAAACAGCGCATGACGAAAAAAGCATCGCCGCGCTTCAACTCCTGCTGGATCGGCTCGAGAAAACGTCTTAGCGGCTGATGCCGTAACGTCTTAGAAAGATACTTAAGCCGCAGTCCTCCCGTGGTCTTTTAACTAAGCATTTAACTCTGGCAGCCGCGATTCATAACCCCGTACGTGTTCCATTATACGGGCCAGGCGACCTCGCCAGGCTTGGCTCCAACGCTCGCTCCAGTCATCGGCCAAACCCTCGGCCAATGTCGTCACGACGCTCTCAAAGAATGTCTCATACATGGCAGGCGTTGCCCCATACGCGCGTAGATGGTTGTCCAGTTCCCAATCTAAGTAGCCGCCGGCATCGAGATGCTCATCGGACATAAAGAGCTCCAGCACTGATGCGAACATGCGCCCGCGCATGTGCTCATCGGAGTACTCCATTAACGTTTTTGCGTTTTTATCGAGCTCGAAAAAGCGGTCATAAACAAAAGGGACCATGTCTCCAATGCGCTCAGCGTACAGGGCCAAGGACAGTGAGATCTGCTCAATTTCTTCGTCGCTGCTCACGCTAATTTTGACTTCCTTGTAGAATATCGACAGTGTCCTTTGGAGGCGAGTACGGTGTGACCGACGAGAATTCTCAAACACTGGAAAGAGAGGCAGTTTCGATGCCTCTCAGATCACCTGAGTTCATCCCAACTTCGCGATGACCTGACCGAAGAGCTCGTCATCGCTCGGGAGGACCTTAGCCTGTTTGAGCGGTTTTGATACCCAGGTGACGTTGACGAGGTGCCGCCAGTTAATATTTTCGTTCGTCGAGTTGCCCCCCCAGCTACCACAGCCAAGAGAGAACGTTTGGCGCATGCCATTCCAAAGATTGCCGCTGTTGGATGCCGCCTGAGGCTGGTTCACCATCACCCGTGACGTTTTGGTGCCATTGGCCAGCGTCAGTATGTTGTCGTCACTGTTTGAGTAGATGCCACACGAGTGACCCATGCCTTGGTATTCTTGAATCGCGTTGGTCAGTGCGACCGCCTCGTGAATGTCAGCGACCTTGTAGAGCGCCATGACTGCAGAGAGCTTTTCGCCCGAAAACGGGTGCTCTGGCCCTACGCCGTCGTAAGGGACAATGATGAATTTTCGGTCGTCCGGGATCGCGAAGCCGGACATTTGCGCAAGCACTTGCGGCTGTTTAACGACAGCTGCTGTGTTGAGTGCACCGTTATCCCACAGCACCGCTGCGATCTGATCAGCCTCGTCTTTTGAGACAACATGCCCGCCTTCGGCGATGAGATGATTCAGGAGGCTGTCGTAAACCGTCTCGAGTACGATGACCGAGTTGTCCGCCGAGCACGACGCCGCTAAATCCAGCGTCTTTGAGATCCGAATTTTCTCTGCGGCGTCCACAAGATCTGCCGTGTCATCAACCGTAATGACCGCGTTCCCTGCACCAACGCCCAGAGCGGGAGTGCCACTGGAGTAGGCCGCGGTCACCATGCCCGGCCCGCCGGTTGCGAGTATAAAGTCACACTGCTTCATCAAGGCTTCGGTCTTCTCAATCGACGGTTGTGCCATGGTCTGAACTAAGTCAGCCGGCGCTCCCATTTTAACGAGGGCATCACGCATCTTATTAACGATTGTCATGTTGATGAACTTGGCTCGCGGGTGTGGTGCGATGACGATGGCGTTGCGCCCTTTTACCGCATTGATGCCTTTGATGACCGGTGTTGCCTCTGGGTTTGTAGAGGGTGACAGTGCGCCAATGACGCCTATGGGCTTACAA
>JAQXEB010000290.1 GCA_029251065.1 Luminiphilus sp. | reverse complement strand
TTCTCAAAGGCATAGCGGCGATCTTTGCCGATGGCGCTTATAAGCCCGGCGACGTGGCGGCCATTGGTATTACGAATCAGCGCGAGACGGCGGTGCTGTGGGACGCCCAGACGGGAGAGGCTCTGCACAATGCCATTGTTTGGCAGTGCCGACGTACCACGGGCGCCTGTGAGGATCTGAAAGCCGCCGGCCATGAGGCGTTAATTCGAGAACGCAGTGGGTTGGTCCTTGATCCCTATTTTTCGGCAACAAAGTTCAAATGGCTCCTGGATAATGCCCTGGGCGCTCAGCAGTTGTTGGCACAAGGGAGGCTTCGTGCCGGGACCATTGACGCCTATCTGATGTGGCGTTTAAGCAACGGCAAGGTTCACAAGACCGACGTTTCGAACGCGTCGCGTACCTCGCTAATGGCCCTTAACACCCTGGATTGGGACGATGAGTTACTGTCGCTTTTTGGTGTGCCGCGGGAGATTCTTCCTGAAATATGTCCATCCAGCGGCCGACTGGCTGTTACTGAGGCTGTCCCGGGCTTACCGGATGGTCTGCCGGTTTCGGGTGTGGCCGGTGATCAGCAGTCGGCGCTGTTTGGGCAGGCTTGTTTTGAGCCTGGAGACGCTAAGTGCACGTTTGGAACAGGGTCGTTTATTCTCATGAATGCTGGCGATTCGCCGGTGTGCTCTGGTAGCGGATTGCTCAGCACGCTTGCCTGGCAGTTAGAAGGACAATCACCTGTATATGCCCTCGAGGGTGGCGCATTTGTCTGCGGTGCAGCCGTGCAGTGGCTGCGTGATCAGCTCGGTATTATTGAGCACGCGGTGGACATCGAAGCACTCGCTGCAAGCGTTGAGGACGCGGGCGGTGTTGAATTTGTCCCGGCCTTAACGGGGTTAGGCGCCCCTTATTGGGCACCCGAGGCGCGTGGTACACTCACTGGGCTCACCCGAGGCTCCGGTAGAGGTGAAATTGCGCGTGCCACCTTGGACGCGATGGCGTTGCAGAATGTCGATATTTTGGTGGCCATGGAAGCGGATATTGGCCGAGCCATGACGTCATTGCGTGTCGATGGCGGGGCGGCGATCAACAATCTGCTCATGCAGCTGCAAGCTGATTATTTAGATCGCCCAATCATGCGACCTAAAGTCATTGAGACGACAGTCGCAGGGGCGTGCTTCCTTGCCGGTCTTGGTGAGGGCGTGTGGGCGAGTCTCAGTGACGTCTCGCAGGTCTGGCGCTCAGACAGGGAGTTTTCGGTGACCTTGCCCGACGAGGCGCGTCAACGTCGACGAGCCCTTTGGCAAAGTGCCGTTGCAAAGACCCTTCATCAATAGTGCAGGCCCCGTTTTGAGCGTCTCTAACGAGCCCGCCGCGTGCCTTCGTGGGCGACATCGGTGGCGCCAAGAGAAGCCTGATAGCCTCGCGCTGCTGCGTGGAGAGTGCGTCGTGCGCCAACGTTGCGAGCGTTGCGGTAAAACGCGCAATAAAGCGCGTTAACAGAGGCGTCAGCTGACACTGCCCCCGAGTCTCATTCAATACTGTGGCCGTAGTTTGGCTTGATCGCCAAGGACAAAACCAACCCCACCGTGTACTATTTTGTTGATGACAAAGTGCGCGAGAATCATCGTCATTGAGTGACTGATTAATAAGCTAGGGGGATCGCCATGACATCCATGTTATACCCGACAACAAACCCATCTGCGGCGGAGCAAATGGTCGTTGCGCGCGGAGAAGGACCTTATATTTTCGATCGCGCGGGCAAGCGTTATCTGGAAGGTATGGCGGGTCTGTGGTGCACCTCCCTGGGTTACGGGAACGAAGAAATTATTGAAGTGGCGACGCGACAAATGCGCGAGCTCAGCTTCAGTCACATGTTTGGTGGTAAGACACACGACAGTGCGATGATGCTGGCGGACAAGCTTGCGTCCATGGTGCCGTTAAAAAATGCACGGGTGTTTCTGGGTAACAGTGGTTCGGACGCCAACGACACCTTGGTGAAGCTCATTAGGTACCGGGCGACAGCAATGGGTCAGCCAGAGCGCACAAAAATCATTGCCCGCGATAAGGGGTATCACGGTGTCACGGTGGCTTCCGCCTCGTTGACCGGCCTGCCTGCGAACCATAACCACTTTCAGTTGCCGTTCGACGCGCTCGGTGTGATTCGAGCCGGTTCACCTCATTTTTATCGTTCAGCGACGCCCGGCGAGAGCGAGGACGATTTTGTGTCGCGACGCGCTCAGGAGTTGGAGGCACAAATCGTAGAAGCTGGGCCCGATACGGTTGCGGCAATGATTGCCGAACCAGTGTCCGGTGCCGGTGGTGTGCTGATTCCGCCTCCGGGTTATTACGCCGCGATTCAAGCGGTCCTGGACAAGTACGGTATCGCCTTGTGGGATGATGAGGTTATTTGTGGGTTTGGCCGCTTGGGTGAGGACTTCGGCGCAAATGCCATGGGAATGCAGCCTGAAATGATGGTGTTTGCCAAGGCGCTGAGCTCGGCCTATGTGCCTGTCAGCGCGGCTGTTATTAGCGGAGAATTTGCTGAGGCCGTCGAAAGTGCGGCGTCTGATATGGGCGTCTTTGGCCACGGTTACACGTACAGTGGCCACCCCTTGGGCTGCGCTGTTGCGCACAAGGTGCTGGAGATTTACGAGCGTGATCACGTGTTTGATCATGCCGCGAGTGTGGGTGACTATCTGCAGCAGTGCCTGTCTCGCTTTGTGGATCATCCTTTAGTGGGTGAAGTCTCCGGGAAGGGGATGATCGCGGCGCTAGAGCTTGTGGCTAATAAGAGCACGGGACAGCCTTTTGAGGGCATGACCGTTGGGGCCTATTGTGCCAAAGCGGCCGAAGCCGCGGGGCTCATTATTCGACCGCTCGGCGGTAATCGAGTGGCCCTGTGTCCGCCACTGATACTCCAGCGAGAGCATGTTGACGAGCTTATCGACAAGCTCACGATCGCCGTAGACGCCACCTTGGATTTTGCCAAGCGAGAGAATTTACTGGTTTAGTTGGATTTATAGCCACGGTGAAAATACTTCATATTGAGGCGGGGCGTTACCTCTACGGTGGCGCACAGCAAGTCGTCTGGCTCACCCGTGAGTTGGCGCTACGCGGTGTGGAGAACGTCCTCGTTTGCCCCAATGACTCTGAAATAGCCGGCGCTGCCGCGGACACTGTTCGCGTAAGAATGGTCACAATGAAAGGTGACCTAGATTTCCGACTTGTGAGCCGTCTCACGAAAATTATCAGAGAAGAAAAGCCCGATTTGATTCACATACACAGCCGTCGCGGTGCCGATGTTTTCGGCGGAATCGCCGCGTCTTGGGCGGGCGTACCCTGTGTTTTATCGCGGCGGGTCGACAATCGAGAACCCCGGTGGAGTGTGCCCCTTAAGTACCGGCTGTACGACAAGGTGATCGTAATTTCTGAGGCGATCGGTCGCGTGTTGCGCGCCGGTGGCGTACCCGCTGAAAAAGTAACTCCAGTGCGCAGCGCGGTTGATGCGGCGTTTTATGATTGTCCGGCTGATAAAGGCTGGTTTCAGGGCCAGTTTAAATTGCCGTCTGATGAGATGACGCTCGGCGTTATTGCGCAACTGATTCCGCGAAAAGGTCACCGCTATCTGTTGGACGTCCTGCCGGATCTTCTCACGCGTTTCCCAAGACTCAACGTCCTTATTTTTGGACAAGGGCCCTTGAGTGAGGCACTTGAAGCGCGCGTTGCGAGTGCGGAGTTTGGCGGTCGGGTTAAGATGGTCGGGTTTCGCGATGACTTGCGACGGGTGCTCCCAAACCTCTACGCCATAGTGCATCCGGCTGAGCGCGAGGGACTGGGCGTGGCGCTCTTGCAAGCCTCCGCCAGCTCGGTGCCGGTGATCGCCGCAAGGGCGGGCGGTATTCCCGAAATTGTCAGAGACGGCAACAATGGATTGACGTTTGAAGTGGGCGATCGTGTCGCGCTTAAGACTCATCTCGAGCAGGTGTTATTGGATAGCCGGCTGCGGGATCAGCTCGGTGAGGGCGGAAGGTCGCTCGCAGATAGCGAGTTTTCGATTGAGGCTATGGTTGACGGTAATTACCAGGTGTACCAAGAACTGCTTCGTCGTTAGTCTCTCGTGCCCCGTGTTCGGAGTCCGTGTTTTTTCATAAGCCCCCGAATTTGGTCGTAACTCAGGCCAAGACGCTCTGCGGCCTGTTTTTGGCGGTGTCCGGTCTGTGCGAGTGCCAGACGGAGCCACTGGCTTTCCTGTTGATCAAGTGCCGCCCGCAAGTCATTTGGAATGCTCACGTCGCTCGGCGTTGGGGCTGTTTCGGGCTCAGGCCCTGTCTTGGGCATTAATGTGGGAGGAGCGTGGTCGTTAAAGGGATCAATAATGAGTCTGGCGAGTGGTTCGCTGTCGTCGCCTTGTCGGTGTAATGAGCGTTCGATCGCATTTTTAAGCTCCCTCACGTTGCCAGGCCAAGCATGCTCAAAGAGATGTTGAAGCGCGTCGGTGGACAATCCCGGGAAGTGGTTCCACCCTGATTCCGCCGCAAATTTCATCGCAAAGTGTTCGGCGAGCAGTTGTAAATCAGCCCCCCGGTTGCGAAGAGCAGGCATCGTCACAACATCGAACGTCAGCCGGTCTAAGAGATCCCATCTAAACGCTCCCCGACTTGCTAGCTCAGGAAGATTCGCGTTCGTTGCGGCGACAATACGAACGTCAACAGAGCGTGTTTCGTTACCCCCAAGGCGCTCAAGTTCACCGTACTCAATGACACGCAATAGCTTTTCTTGCAGAGCAGTGGGCATGGTGCCCACTTCGTCGAGAAAAAGTGTCCCGGTATGGGCACGTTCGAATCGTCCGGCGTGACTTTTCCTTGCGCCCGTAAATGCACCGGGCTCATACCCAAACAGTTCACTGTCCAGCAGCGACTCAGGAAGTGAGGCGCAGTTCATTTTTATGAAGGGCGCTTGCCAGCGTGAAGACAGAAAGTGCAAGCGACTGGCCGCAATCTCTTTGCCGGTTCCGCGCTCCCCAGTCACGAGTACGGGTCGGTCAATAGTGGCCAGGCTGGACAGGTGATCTAAGGCTTCATTAAGCAGCGGACTTTCACCAATGACGGGTTGCATCGAATCCATGAGAAGCCTTTAAGGGTTATAAATACTCTTTAACGGTAAAATTTACCCTATTATTAAGGTAATAAAAACCTATAAAGGCGATTGAATGAATTAAATTTGCCTAAGTTTTGCCCTAAGCGCCTGTTTTCAAGCCTTTTTTTGATTTTGGTGCGGCGCTAGCTAAACCATGGGTGAACTAAATGGCATGAATAGGAATGGGACCATGGGTATTTTTTCAAGACTGTCGGACATTGTTAATTCAAACCTCAACGCGATGTGTGACAGCGCAGAGGATCCTGAAAAGATGATTCGGCTGATCATTCAAGAAATGGAAGACACGCTGGTGGAGGTTCGCTCGGCGTCGGCTCGAATTTTGGCCGACAAAAAGACTCAAGAGCGGAGACTGCGTGGTCTTGAGGAGCAGTCGATTGTTTGGTCCGCAAAAGCCAAACTGGCGCTGTCCAAAGATCGCGATGATCTCGCGCGAGCCGCATTGCACGAAAAGCGATTGGTTGAGGCCGACGCGATCGCTTTGTCTTCTGAGTTGACGCAGGCCGAGAGTCACATAACGCAATTGCACGAAGAGGTTGGACTCTTGCAAACGAAGTTGGATGACGCCAGAGCCAAGCGTAAGGCCATATTGGTGCGTGCCGATTCGATAAAAAACCGAGCGAAAACGCAACGTCAGCTTCACCTCAATAGCCTTGATGATGCGTTTGATAAGTTTGAGCGCTTTGAGCGACGTGTTGACGGTTTGGAAGGGGAGTTGGACGCGATGGCGCTCGGTCGCGAGAAGACAGGGCTTGCA
>JAQXEB010000289.1 GCA_029251065.1 Luminiphilus sp. | reverse complement strand
TCATTATACGCATGGCTCATGTCAGTGTCTGATGTTTATAGTCGTAACTTAGCTCAATGGAAGGTCGAATTGGACAGTAACGTTCAACAGCCGTGGCGGGGGCGTACGACGCTCATTTTTGCCTTGTTAGCCGTGTCCCTTGGCTTGGGTAATGTGTTGCGTTTGCCCTATGTCATTGGCGAGCAGGGTGGTGGTGCGTTTTTATTGGTGTACCTCGCCGTACTTGCTGTGGTTGTGTGTCCCGTATTGGTGGTAGAGCTGAGCATTGGAAGTATGGGGCGAAGCTCTCCTATGGGCTCAGTCCAATGGGTTGCATCGCTCGCGGGTCGCGATACGCGCTGGCGTTGGATCGGTGCTTTACAGGCACTGTTGGCGTTTCTGGTCGCAACCTTACTGCTGGTTCCATTGGTATTAGGCGCCGAGGCGACCCTTGCGGTCTACGAGAATCAGTGGAACTCAGCCAGTGCCACCGACATTGTGGCGAGCCTGAGTAACATTCAGACCGCTGATCACTTAAAAATACTCGGTGTGCTCATTTTCGTCGTCATGTTAGCGGCACTGCCCGGACCACAGGTGGTCTTGCTGCTCGCTGGGTGGTTACTCATGCCGATGATCCTACTCATGATCTACGCCAGTTTGGGCTTTGCGTTTGAGGTCGGAAATTTATCAGCGGCTAACGAATGGATTTTCAAATTCAGACCTGAGCAGTTAACACAGCAGGGGGTGGTGACGGCCGCGTTGACTGCTTTGTCCAGCTTGGGCGCAGGCGTTGGCGTAGGCTTGGTCTTCGGAAGTCGTTCACCACAGGGTCTGCCCTTGATTCGTTCGGTCATTGCGGTCGGTATTCTTGATACGGCGGCTATGCTTTTGCTGGCGATTGTTATTGTCGCAATAACGGCGGCAGTCGACGTTGAAATGACACAAGGGTTGGCGCTTTTTGTGGTGGCCATTCCCTACGCGTTCGTCAATCTGCCCACCGGTGAGCTTTACGGCGTCCTTGTTATGGGTTCGATTCTACTGTCGAGTTTGGCGGCGTTAATTGCACTCGTCGAGCCTATGGTCTCCATTTTACGGCGTGAGCTTTACGTCCCAAGACCCATTGCTATGGGGCTTGTTGCCTTGGGATTGTGGTTGTCGGCTTCGTTGGCAATAACCCATCAAGCGACGCGCTTGACCATGGACTCATGGCTTGTGCCTGTACTTGTGCCCGCGGTATTGGGTGTGACGGCATTGTTTGCGGGCTGGCGCGTGCCACGCCCCATTCTTCGTACTGAGACATTTCAAGAACCCTTTTACGTTTTTTACCTGTGGTTTTTTATCTTGCGCTGGCTGACCCCCGTCTTGTGTTTTACGCTGAGCGTTCTGGCGTTTATGCGCGTGGCGGGTTGAGGGGCAGGCTGTGGCGACCACTATTCATAAAACCGCATTACTGGCTCATTCGGCACAGACTATGTACGCGCTTGTTGCCGACATTGCGCGTTATCCCGAATTTCTGCCGGGCTGCAGCGGCGCAGAGATTCTACAGACCACAGAGCGAGGGGTAGTCGCCCGACTTGAGCTCTCTAAGGCGGGTGTCAAGCAGTCCTTCATCACACGAAACACCAACACGCCACCAAGCGCTATTTCCCTGATGCTCGAGGACGGACCGTTTGATTCCTTAGGCGGTGAGTGGCGGTTTGAAGCCCTCAGTGATGAGGCATGTCGAGTATCTCTTGAGATGACATTTCAATTACGAACAGGACTTATTAAGATGGCGGCGAGCCGGCTGTTTGAAACCGTTGCGAACGACATGGTCGACGCCATGGTAAAGCGAGCCAATCAACTGCAAAAACAGAGCGTTTAAAACCCTATGTCCGAGATGCTGAACGTCGAAGTGGCTTATGCCTTACCCGACAAGCAACGCATTGAAAAATTGTCGGTTGCAGCCGGGACGACGGCGACTCAGGCCGTTGCACAGGCCAATTTAGGTCGTTTTTTTGATGGCTTGGTGGAGCCTGAGGCAATGCGACTCGGTGTTTTTGGGAAGGCCGTTGCCGGTACACACGTGTTGGCAGAGGGCGAGCGGGTTGAAGTGTACCGAGACCTTTTAGTGGACCCTAAAGCTGTTCGTCGTGCGAGAGCTGAAAAGGCTAAAGCAGAGCGCGGTTAACGGTTGGCGTCAGCAGCAGCTTCGACGTCTGTGTTCGCCTCGCCCTCAGACCCGGTGTCTGTCCCTGCATCTGTATTTGCATCTGACTCCGCTTTTGGCTCAGGCCAATTGTCGCTGACTAAGTCACCCTCTACGTCCGCCAACACGTCATTTTCGAAAATCACCGTAAGCTGCGTGCGAAAGAGTACGTCGTCTCCCCGACGAAGTACCCGCACATAGTCCCAGCGATCATTGTTGAAGGTGTCTTCAATAATAGGGGTCCCCAGGACAAAGCGGACCTGCCGGCGCGTCATCTCCGGCTTCAACTGATCGACCATGTCTTGGTCGACAATGTTCCCCTGATCCACGTTGATCCGATAAACGCCAGGAAAGCCAATGTTGCTGCAGCCGGCCACGGTCGTGAGCGACAATATGAAGGACAGTAACAGCGGCGAAGTAAAGAGATTAGGCGAACGACGTTTCAAGGCAGGCTTTCCTGTAGTGTAGACGACTGGCATCATACCCCTAATCAACATCTTCGAGGAAATACTGTGGCGAACCAAAATATCGATTTAAAGCGAGCGGGGCTAAAAGTCACCTTGCCCAGAATCAATATCTTGTCGATTTTAAGTGAATCGACCGATGAGGGTGCGCACCTGAGTGCGGAAGACGTGTATCAGCGACTTCGGGACGCGGGCGATGACGTGGGGCTGGCGACTGTGTACCGGGTGTTAACCCAATTTGAAACAGCGGGGTTGGTGGAGCGACACAACTTCGAATCGGGTCACTCTGTCTTTGAGCTTGCCACTGACGATCATCACGACCACATGGTCGACGTGGACACCAACGAGGTGATCGAGTTTGTCGACAGCGAAATCGAAGCGCGTCAGCACGCCATTGCCGCTGAGCAGGGCTTTGAGATTATTGATCATTCGCTGGTTCTTTACGTCAGGAAAAAGCGCTAGCGCGCGGCCAGTAGCTCTCGTGCGTTCGCGCGCGTCGCTTGGGTGACCACTGCGCCGCCCAGCATTCGGCTGAGTTCTTCAACACGCTCGTCCTCTGACAAGTAGTCTAGTTTTGTCGTAACAAGTTTGTCCCCAGCTTTGCTGACTTTCACGTGATGTTGGCCCTTAGCTGCCACTTGCGGTAGGTGCGTCACGCACAGCACTTGGACGTTCTCGGCCAAGGTGTTGAGTAATTTTCCGACGATGTCGGCAATCGCACCACCCACACCCACATCGACCTCGTCAAAAATCATCGTCGGTGCCGTGGCGTTGTCCGCGACTGCCACTTGCAGCGCGAGTGATATCCGTGAGAGCTCACCGCCCGATGCGACTCGACTCAGCGGTCCGGGTCGGCTGCCTGGGTTTGTCGCAATCCAGATTTCGATTTCTTCTAGACCGCGTGGGTCGATACTTTCGGGTTCAAGGTCTATAAAGCCAACTTCAATGCTGCAGCGGTCCATAGCGAGCTGGGCCAACAGTTCCATCGCGCGTTTAGCGAGTCTCTTTGCACCCACTGTTCGCTTTTGAGTGAGTTTTTTTGCACGCTCAGTCCAAGATGCTTGTCGACGACTAATCTCTGCTTCGAGCCGTTCGATACTGAGGTCGCCTTGCTCAAGGCCTTCGAGCTCGTCGGTCAGTATTTGCAGATGCCCTGCCAGAGCCGCGGGCTGAATACGGTGTTTGCGCGACAGTGTGTAGGCAACATCTAAACGCGCTTCGACCGCTCGTAAACGTTGCGGATCCAGTTCAATCGCGTCGAGGTAGCGGGTCAGCTCCGATGCTGCTTCCTCCAGTTGAATTTGAGAGGATGCGATGAGATCGCGACCTTCCTCAATCTTGGGCCCGAGTCGTTCATCGGTCAGGGCACTAACCGAGGACCGCAGTCGATCACCGAGATCTGCGCACTGCTCGGCCACCCCGTGAACTGTTTCCATGATCCATGTCGCGTGACTTAAGAGAGTCTGGTCGTTCTCAAGTGTCTCAAGCTCCGATTCACCAAAGGCGAGCTCTGCGAGTTCATTAATTTGATAGTTGAGCAGGTCTCGGCGTTCAGCCACCTCATGACTCGAAGAGCGCAGGACCTCGAGCTCGTGCTTGAGGTCGCGAAGGGTTTGGGCTTCTTCAGCCACGGCGTGGGCATCGGCCTCGGTGCCTGCAAATGCGTCGAGCAAGGCCCGTTGGACAGCACGCCGCAATAGAGACTGATGCGCGTGCTGGCTGTGTATGTCGACCAAGAGTTCACCCAGCTCTGCGCACTGCGCTAAGGTCGCCGGGGTGCCGTTAATAAAGGCGCGCGATCGTCCATCTTGAGTCACAGTGCGCCGAATTAAGCACTCATGGCCCTCAATGAGAGCCGCACGCTCAAGCCAGTCACGCGCCAGTGGGAGGTCTTCGACGCAAAACAAGGCCGATATCTCAGCGCGATCGGCACCGGCACGCACGGCTCGGGCGTCCGCTCTATCGCCAATACACAGTCCCAGCGCATCCAATAAAATTGATTTTCCCGCACCAGTCTCACCTGTGACGCAGGTCATACCGCCGCGCAGCTCTACATCGAGGCGCTGGACAATGGCGTAGTCGCGAATGGATAGGTCAGTCAGCATCGTTATTATGGCCCTTTCACACTGACGTTATAGCTCAGGTTTCAATGATTCGGAACACCACAGAGCGATAAACACGCGATCAACTTCACGCTTTGCCCGTTGAGGGGTGTGTGCTACAACACACCGTCGAGGAGAGCAAAATGTCATCTGAAGGTCTATCAACACGTGCCGCGTCGCTTTTGCGAACACTGGTTGACATGCACATACGCGAGGGACAGCCCGTCGGTTCCAAGGCTCTGCATGTGGAAAGTGGCCTGTCGGTGAGTCCTGCGACGATCCGTAACGTTATGTCTGATCTTGAAGAGCGGGGCTACTTATCGTCACCGCATACGTCTGCAGGCCGGGTGCCCACGGCGCAGGGGTACCGACTCTTTGTCGACAGTTTGCTGCAAATGGGCCC
>JAQXEB010000288.1 GCA_029251065.1 Luminiphilus sp. | reverse complement strand
TAAAACTATTTGGTCCCGAAGGCACTAAACACATGGCCGACAAGGTCCTTGAGGCCTATGAAGAAGATATTCGCTACCGCTTGTACAGTGAGCAGCCCGCCAACAATCAAGGGTGGCGTGTCGAGACACAAGAGGTCACTGAGTCAGGGCTTATTTTTAAGGATGAAAACGTCGCGGTAGAGGCTTTTCGCGTTCCACACGGAAGTTGGCCCGATGCGTGGGGATATCGGTTTACTACACCTGACCGGGTCATTGTTGTGTCGGGCGATACGGCGCCTTCGCGCGAGCTTGCAAAGCATGCACGCGGAGCCGACATACTGGTGCACGAGGTTTACAGTCAAGAAGGGTTTGCCAAGAAAAAACCTCAATGGCAGAAGTACCATGCAAAAAACCATACATCGACTTCGGAGCTTGGACGTTTGGCATCTGAAGTCAAACCAAAGCTTTTGGTGCTCTATCATCAATTATTGTGGGGCTCGACGCACGATACGTTAATAGAGGAAGTCAAAGCCGAGTTCAGTGGGGAGGTTGTTTCTGCACGCGATTTGGATGTGTTTTAAGCTTCGTTATCTTACGCTGGGCGATGTTACGGTAGGCCGATGAGGGAGCCGCAATTGACGAGGATGGACCTTATGAATTCGATCAAATTGTTGAGCACAGTCTTTGGACTTCTACTGGTGCTTTCGGGCTGCGCGCCCGATGAGTCCGGCAATGAAAAATCTGAGCCGTTGCGCGCTCACCAAACCTATACCGCAGAGCAATTCTTTCAAACTACAGGGTACCGAATGGGTGGTTCTGGACCTTACGCATTCTCTGCGCTGAGCGGTGATTTGATTGTGAGTTCTGACGAAACAGGGGTCTACAACGCGTATCGCTTAGATGTTGAATCGGGGCAAATGACAGTGCTGACCGAGTCTTCCGATCGCGGCGTCTATGTTGACTCTTGGTTTCCGAACGATGATCGGTTTATTTACCAACAAGACGGTAATGGCGATGAATTAACCCACGTGTTTGTCATGTCGCCGGCAGGAGTCAGTAAAGACCTGACTCCCGGAGAGGGACACAAGGCCGGGTTTGCTGGCTGGTCGTCTGATGGATCCGAGTTTTTCATTTACAGCAATGAGCGTGATGGCGCGGCCTTTGACATGTACCGTTACAGCGCAGCTGATTACTCACGGACGATGCTGTATGAGAATAGCGAGGGTCTGGATCTCGGTGCGATCAGTAGTGATGGTCGCTGGGTGGTTTATGCACGCAATAACAGCAACGCTGACACCGACCTCTTTTTAATCGACATCGCTGCCAGCGAGCTGGAACTGGTCAATATCACGCCCCACGAGGGCAATATTGAATACGCTTCAATGGGTTTTACGCCTGACAGTCGCCAGCTTATTTACTCGACCAACGAGTTTGGAGAGTTCAGTCAGGCATGGACGCTGTCGCTCGACACGGGTGCAAGGCAGGTATTGATCGCCGAAGACTGGGACGTGATGTACGTCGGCTACTCACCCAGTGGTCGTTACAGAGTAAGCGGGATTAACAACGATGCGCGAACGGTTGTAACGCTTAAAGACCTGACGACAGGCCGCGACATAGTCCTTAAAAATGTACCCGAGGGCGATCTTTCTCAAGTTCGGTTCAACCGTGACGAATCGGCTATTGCCTTTGGTTTATACCGTGACACAGCGCCGTACGATGTGTATCACATGCCATTGAACGCTGACGCGACGCGACTGACGCGGGCACTCAACCCGGTGATTGACAGTAACCTGATGGTTGAGGGCGAGGTGGTGCGCTTTGCAAGCTATGACGGTCTGCCAATACCAGGAATTTTATATCAGCCTCGAGAGGCATCTGCTGAGAACCCAGCGCCTGCATTAGTGTGGGTCCACGGTGGGCCGGGGGGACAGAGTCGTAAAGGTTATTCCGCGGTGATTCAGCACTTGGTCAATCACGGTTACGCGGTCTACCAAATCAATAATCGGGGATCGAGCGGATACGGTAAGACCTTCTTTCACCTTGATGACTTGAAACACGGTGAGGCCGATTTGGGTGACGTCGTTGCCTCGAGAGCGTTCCTTGCGGCTTACGAATGGATTGATGGCGATCGGGTCGGCATTATCGGCGGCTCGTATGGGGGCTACATGGTCGCGGCGGCTCTCGCGTTTGAGCCTGAGTCATTTGAGGTGGGCATCAACATTTTTGGTGTCACCAACTGGCTCAGAACGCTGGAATCCATTCCACCTTGGTGGGGAGCGTTTCGCACTTCGCTCTACGCTGAGCTGGGTGATCCGGCAACCGATACCGATCGATTGACAGCGATTTCACCGCTGTTTCACGCGCACAATATTGTGAAACCCTTACTTGTGGTCCAGGGCGCAAATGATCCCCGTGTGCTTCAGGTCGAGAGCGATGAACTGGTCGAGGAAGTGCGTGCAAATAATATTCCCGTCGAATACGTCTTGTTTACCGATGAGGGCCATGGTTTTCGAAAGCGAGTGAATCGCATCACAGCGAGCGAGGCATACCTGTCATTTTTAGAGCAGCACCTTTAGTCGGCGGCAGCGCTCGTTCATGCGGGACTCGCATTTCCCCCAGTTTTATTTTTGCAGTTCATGGTTCCTATCCTATGCTGATTTGAGCGGCTCAAGAGGGCGGCCATTATTTTAAAAAAAGGGGAAACATATGATTAAGCGTTTACTGGTCGTGGGTGCTCTTTCGCTGAGTGTATCGGCAATGGCTGCGCATCACGAAGAAACACCCAGAATAAGTGAGTTCTATGAATGCTCGCTGAATGACGGGATTGCCGTGTCTCAAGTGCTGGATTTCGCCCGATCTGACTTCAAAGCGTTTGCAGATAAAAATGATTTTGCCATGAATTCCTTTATTTGGGAGGCTGTCGCGGTCTCTCCCCCGTTCGACGAACCGGATTTGAGGTGGGTCAATTATTTCCCAACTTGGGCCGATTACTTTGCCAGTGAAGAGGCGTGGCGATCCACTGCACAAGACGTAGCGGCGGATCTTTTTGATCTCGTCTCCTGCAGCAAGGCGCGGACGCTCGTCGTACATAATGCGGGTGCTCAACCGCCTGCGTCCCAGGAAAAGCCGCTGATTGCCATGGTCTGTAATCTCGACGAGGGCAAAACCATCGGCGATGCACTCGCCTATCGCAAGGCGGTGAACAAGATGGCTAATGGCATGATTGAGGGCAGTGTGGGCAGCGCCGTCTTTACGCCTGCACTGGGCATCACAGGCTTCGATTATGTGGCAATGGTGACGGGCACCACCGAGGACATGGCGAACGTTATGGACAATGTGCGCAGTGGTAAAGCATTAAAAGCGATGAGAGCGGCAGGCCTTGAGAATCCCGCGCAATGTGTGACGGACCTTCACCGGTCGCATCTGGTTGTCTCTCGATAAGTCCGGCATTAAAGCAGCCGGTTTCGGGTTGTCTCAGGTACCCTTTCGTTAAGGACGGATCGTAAAAACGGACCTTCACAAAGGAGTCACTGTGTCTGAGAGCAACCCATCTGTGCTCGAGCTGAGAGGCTCGAGTATTTCTTATTTCACTGGAAAGATGGAGAATTATTTCCGTATTAAGGGCATTCCCTATCGCTTCGAAAGCATGCGTTTTCCTGGCGAGGTCAAACGTAATAAGCAGGTTTTAGGTCTGTCGCAAATGCCCGTTGTTCAGCTGCCCGATGGCCGCTGGATGACAGACACCACGGCAATGATTCAGTGGTTTGAGAGCCAGTATCCGGACACGTCCATCGTACCTGACGACTCTGCACAGGCTTTTGTGTGTTATCTGCTTGAAGACTGGGCGGATGAGTGGTGGTGGCGGCCAGCGATGCATTACCGGTGGTACTACCCAGAGGGGGCGCGGTTTGCGTCGGGTCACTTAGCTCGAGAAGTAATGGGCGGCCTGCATTTGCCGCTCTTTATGAAGCGAGCCATGCTGCGTCGGCGCCAGAGAAACAGTTACACCCGTGGTGATGGTATTGGGCCCAATGCGGTGCCCGGCATCGAAACCGATGTAGCGAACCTATTTTCACAGCTGGAGCGTATCTTTTCGGTACGCCCCTTTTTATTTGGCGATCGGCCGACGCTTGCTGATGTTGGCTTCGCAGGTCCTTTTTTCAGGCACTTCGCGCTGGACCCAATTCCTCTGCAGAGATTACGCCACACAGCGCCTAAGACGCTGGAATGGGTTGTGCGGCTTTGGAACGCTCGACTCGAAACCGCAGTGGGTGACTTGGTTCACGGCATTCCTGACGATATTCAGGAACTGTTAAAGCACATGTCGCGCGGCTACTTGCCTTACTTAAACGAAAATGTCACAGCAATAAAGGCGGGCAAGTCACGATTTACAACCACTTTAGATGGGGTGACTTACTCACAGGCGCGGTCGTCCCAATACCGTGTGTGGTGCCTCTCGCAACTCCGCGATCGCTATGACGCTCTGACTGAGCATGCGCAGACTCGGCTTGAGAATGTACTAAAACACGCCGGTGTTTGGGACCCACTGTGGCAGCAGGTGGACCTACCCATGACCAAAAGTCAGGAGAGTCGCTTGCCTTTTTGGGGCGACCACAAGATGACAATGGTTAACGAGTAATGTCACTTAGTGTTCGATAAGAGCAGACGAGTAGTGCCTTCAACGGACAACACATCAACGTACTTTGCGTTGAGATCATACAGATTGGATGTGTGCGCATCGCGGTCTCGGTCGCCGGTCGCGTCCTCTGGAATCACTACTTTGAAGTTATGTTGAAGGCCGTCGACCGCTGATGCCCTGACGCATCCACTGGTGGTCAACCCGGTAATGACGAGTGAGTCGATGTTTAAGGTGCGCAGGGTGCTCGCCAGATCAGTGCCATGAAACGCGCTGGCATGGGTTTTCTCGACGATGTGGTCAGAGTCGATCAACGGGAGCCTTGGATCTATGTCACACCAATGTGACCCTCGAGTCAGTAGATTGAGTGCGGGGACCCGCGCTCTAAAAACACTGGCTTGATTCGTATTGTCGTAGACCACGGTCGTCAGGAAAACGGGACGTCCAAGGTCATGAAATACATGCATAAGTGCACGGTTTGCGCTGACCACACTATCTGCGTCACTGCCCAGCGGGCAGGCGGGATCAGTAAACCCTCGGATAACGTCAACAACGAGTAGCGCCGGGTTTTCACCCAGTCCTTGTGACTGCCGGTCTAAGACGCGGTTTTCTTCGATCACCATAAATCACGTTACTCAAATCAAAGTGTCATCATGCTACGTACAAGTAAACACTCGCAAGCCGATGCTTAGCATCGTTAGTTGATCACAGGAGACCACGTTAAGGGCGAAATGTCCGAGTGAGAACGTTTATGGATACAGAAAAGCTCAAACTGACCCACGTGCATCATGTCAATTTACTGGTGCGAGATTTGCAAACAGCAAAGCAGCAGTATTTGGCGTTGTTTGACGTTGAGTTTATCGACGAAAGCTTGCCCTCACGTGGTGCTATCACCACACGCTTTCTCGCTGGAGACACCTGGATTGTGCTTGTCCAGCCTGTGGGTGATGGCGCTCCAATGACGCGACTGCGGGAGAAGGGGGAGGGACTGTTTTTGTTGTCATTGGGTGTCGCACAAGACGCTTACGACTCGCCGAGCCTCACCCCAATACGAGCAGGCCTCTCGTCGTGGCAGGTTGCCGATCTCGATCCAGATTCCCTATCCAATGGGCAGCTGCAACTTACTTTCGGCCAAACTGACTAAGTTCTGGGTATCTTGATTGAATCCACCGGCGCCTCGGGAGTGTACAAATAGGATACGATCCCCCAAAGCAGTGACGCGTTGCCTCCTGCTACTACAACGCATCTAGACGCGGGTTAAGAATCAGCATGACAAACCAAGTCACGATTAAAGAGGTTGCAGCACGCGACGGGCTGCAAGCGCAGTCGGTAGAAATATCCCTTGATCAGCGTCGTGAGTTGATTATGTCTTTAGTTGCCGCGGGCGTGCCGGAGTTAGAAATAGGCTCCTTTGTATCGCCCAGAGCGGTCCCTCAAATGGCAGGGACGGACGCGTTGGCTCAAACGCTTCCAGCGGCGAAGACCCAATACAGTGCGCTCGTTCCCAATATGAAGGGCTACGAGTTGGCGCGGCGGGAGGGTCTTAACCAATTGGCGATCGTTGTTTCTGCCACTGAGCAGATGAATCAGAACAACATTCGAAAAAGTCTTGAGGATACGTTCTCAATGGCGAGTGAAATTATGCGCCGAGCGCACGAAGAGCAGGTCGACATTCACGCCTATTTAGCGGTGGCGTTCGAGTGTCCCTACGAAGGTCGTGTCCACTCAAGCGTGGTCATGGACCAGGCGGAACAGCTCATGCGGGATGCGCCAGCACGATTGGTCATTGCGGACACAATCGGCGCAGCTAATCCACGCGCGGTGAAATCCATGATGACTGAACTTGTGGCCCAATTTGGCGTTGAAGCGCTGGGCTGTCACTTTCACGATACCCGCGCGATGGGCCTTGCAAACGTTTTTGCTGCGTTAGACGCCGGTGTTCGTCAATTTGACAGTTCCGCCGGCGGTTTGGGTGGATGTCCTTTTGCGCCGGGTGCAAAGGGCAACGTCGCGACAGAAGATGTGGTCATGCTGTGTGAGAGTGCAGGTTTGAGCACCGGGATCAATATTGAAGCCTTGTTAGAGAGCGTGGCGCACCTCACCCAGATGATTGGGTCGGAGCAAGGTGGTCGGGCGCATTACTGGCTCACACATAACTGGCA
>JAQXEB010000287.1 GCA_029251065.1 Luminiphilus sp. | reverse complement strand
GTGTAGCGCTCACCGCGGGACGTGAGCACCAGTGCGGATTTTGCGATGACGTCTGCGGCTAATGGAATGTCAGAGGTAATGACAAGGTCGCCGGCTGACACCCGTTGCTCAATGGCCTTGTCCGCTTCATCAAAGCCACCAGGGACTTGATAGAGACGCACGTGCGGTGAGCTGAGTAGCGAAAACGCGTGATTTGCAACAAAGGTCGCAGTCATTGCGCGCTTGTGTGCCGCTTTCGCAATAATCTCTCTGATGGCGACGGGACAGGCGTCGGCATCTACCCAAATATCCATGGCTACCCCCAGAAAAAGACCCGGCGATAGCCAGGCCTTAACAGTGTACTACTGCCGGCGATTAGTGGGCGGCAAAACCGCGGTAGTCACTTGAAGCAATTTGATCGCAAATCATTCTGTAGGTCCCCACGCCGCCCACATAGGCTAAAAACATGCGCGGCTTCCCAGGGACATTGGCGCCCATGTACCAACTGTTGGCTTTGGGGTAGAGCGTCATATTGGCGAGTTGCTCGGTGTGCTCAGCCCATTCATGCTCGGCCTCATCGGTAGGCTCAATCGTTGTTTTTCCTTCGCTGTGCATCCACTGTATACAGTCGCTCACCCAGTCAACGTGCTGCTCAATAGAAACCAGCATATTGCTCAGAACTGAGGGGCTTGAGGGTCCTGTAATAGTGAATAAGTTGGGGAATCCGTGAATAGCGATGCCTAAATAGGAGCGCGGTCCGTCAGCCCATGCGTCTTGCAGCTTTACGCCGCCACGGCCACGAATGTCGACGCGTAAGAGCGGACCTGTCATGGCGTCAAAGCCGGTCGCATAAACAATTGCGTCGAACTCCCGCTCACCCTCAATAGTCTTAATGCCGGCATTGGTGATGGTCTCGATCGGGGTGCGTCGTAGATTAACGAGTGACACGTTGCTTCGGTTGAAGGTCTCGTAGTAATTCGTGTCGATGCAGGGTCGCTTAGTCCCGTAAGGGTAGTCTGTTGGGAGCAAATCTTGCGCGGTTTGTTCGTCGCGTACCGTTGCACGAATACGGTCACGAATGTACTCAGAGATCTCATCATTCGACGCTTGCTCGACTTGAAGGTCTGCAAACTGGAACAGTATTCCCGGCAGAATGCCGCTTTCCCAGCCGTCGGTAAATCGGCGATTGCGCTCTTCGGGCGTCGCATCGATTGCTCGGTCCATTGAGCGCTCGTTCACTACTCCTAGAGCATTCAGTCGCTGCTTCGCACGATAGTCACCGTAGTTGGCTTTAATCGCATCGGCGTCATCTTTTGCAAGCTTATGATTAAGCGCAGGTGTAGTGAATGTCGCTGTGCGTTGGTAGACCACAACCTCGGCCGCTTCCTCCGCAATCAGTGGAATGGCCTGAACGGCTGACGAGCCGGTACCAATGACGGCGACGCGCTTGCCGGTAAAGTCGACGCCCTCTTTGGGCCAGAGGCCGGTTGTATAAGTACTGCCTTTGTAGCTTTCACGGCCTGCGATGTCTGGTGTTTTTGAAGCAGACAATACGCCGGTTGCCATGACTAAGTGCTGCGCTCGTACGCGACGCCCACACTGAGTTGTGACAAGCCACTCCTCAGCGTCCTCGTCGAAGTGGGCACTTGCGACCGACGTGTTGAATGCAATGTCGCTCTTGAGGTCAAACCGGTCAGCAATATGTTGTGCGTACTTTAGAAGCTCGGGCTGGGGTGAATATTTTTCCGACCACTGCCACTCTTGCTGAAGGTCATCGGAGAATGAGAACGAGTAAGCCATGCTCTCAATATCCACCCGCGCACCCGGATAGCGATTCCAGTACCAGGTGCCACCGACATCACTGCCTCTTTCGAAGACTTGAACATTGAGTCCTTGCTCGCGCAGCTTGTGGAGTTGGTACATCCCCGAGAAACCCGCCCCTACGACCACCACGTCCTTACGCTCTGTCGGCGTCAGGTGGCGGTCCATTTCTTGTGATAGCCACGCCATGGCTTTTCCGGCCGCTGGAAGCGCCGCGGGCATGGCAAAGAAGCCGTGCATTTGCTGCAAAAAGTTCTTATGGCTTACCGAGACACCCGATGCGCGAAGTTTGTCGACGTAGGCCTGGCCTTCGTCCACTAAAATGTCGAACTCTGCGGTTAGAACCACAGCGGGAGGAAGGTTATGAAGGCTTTTGGCGTGCAGTGGCGATGCCATGGGATTGAGCCGTGACGCAGGGTCGGCGTAGTGCTCCCAAAAGTGCGCCATGAGGTCGCTGGTTAAGAACAGCTGCTTGTCGTCATCACCCCAACTGGATCCTGCCATCGCACCATCCGTTACAGGGTACACGAGCGCCTGCAGGTCAATGTGAGGCCCGTTTTCATCCCGCGCTCTAATGGCGGCAACCGTTGCTAAATTCCCCCCAGCGCTGTCACCTGCAACCACCAAAGGGAGTAAATCACCACCCACGATGGCGCGATTTTTATCGATCCACTCGAGCGCTGTATAGCAGTCGTTTACGGGTGTTGGGAACGGGTACTCCGGTGCTTTTCGGTAATCCACCATCACAACAACAGACTGGCACGTCTCGGCAAGGTGTCGTCCTACAGCATCGTAGTCGTCAATGTTGCCGATCACCCAACCGCCGCCGTGGAAGTAGATGATGAGGCGTTTTGCACTCGAGGACGGTGTCAGCACGCGGGCTCTAATCGACGCACCGTCAACGGGAATCTCTAGGTCGTTGCTGACCACGTTTTGAGGCCCTGGGGGCATGGATCGGTTGATCTCCGAGAACACCAGGCGTGCTTCGTCGGGAGGTACGGTGCTCAGGTCCGGCGTTTCATTGAGCGCCATACCGGCGAGCATCGACGTCGTTGCTAGATCTAGGTGCATGTGAATCTTCCTCGCTTGTTATTTTTTTTAAGAACTGGAGTCAGTCTGGTATCCAATTGCCGTGAAACCCCGGTGGCACTCGGTGTGGGAGATGAACGATACCTATGGGTCCCCTTTCAATGGCTAGTGCATCGAAAAACTGAAGTTCTGTGGTGTCGTTTTCCATATCGATGACCAGCCCCATGAGCCAACCCTTAGCTTCTTCGGCGGTTGCTGATTCAGGAACGAAGATGAATTCACCGCCCACCATCCCCTCACCGAAGTGATGCGTTTTCTTCTGGCCGGTTTCCATATCGTAATGAAAGAGCGTGTTCTCAGCGACGAAATTCGACACCGTCTCGCCCGGCTGGCTGACGACCCATGCGTGCCTGTAAGGTTGTCCAAAAAAACGCTCATCGATACGGGGAAATTCCTGAGGTGCGCGGTCAGTGGTCGTTCGCGTGACTTGTTTTGTGGCCGGGTCGACGTGCCAGCGCTCAAAACCGCAGGGGTCGCCGTTCGGTCCGTCTGGGCCGTGAGCAAACATGGTCTCGTAGGCGCAACAGTCAATGGTCACGCTGCCGTCACTGTTCTGAAACGTGTTGGCCACGTGGAAGAGGTAGCAGGGGTCGACGTCGCACCAGATGATGTCCTCGACCTCTCCACGCCGAGGCAGTAGACCGACTCGCGCGGTGTGCTCTTTGTTCCATCGATAGGGGAAATTGAAACCTTGAGCTACTGCACTCAGGGAGAAGGTGACGGGAAGATCGAAGACAATGACGTAGTCGTCGGTGATCCCGCACTCGTGAATTGAGGGGCCGTCTTGAACCGGAATTTTGCGCTCTGACAGGACCTGACCGTTGGGACTAATGGAAACGTGCCAGACTGTATTTGGAGACTCGGGCTCGTACGTGATGGCGTGCCATTCACCCGTTCTGGGGTCCTCGTGCGGATGTGCGGAAAAGGGCGCACTGAGACCGCTGTTAAAGTGTGCTGACTCTTTCGTGTCGAGGTGTTCATCAAGTTCAAAGGGAAAAGGGCCCGACTCGACCAGTGCCAGCGTTTTCCCCGCTAGCCTCAATACGTTCGTATTGACCGTGTCGCGCCCACCCCGTCGCGGGCCACGCGCCGCCTTTGGACCACCCTGGCGTTCGAGGGCCTGCGACTTTATGAACCGGTTGCGGTACCACTGGGGCTGACCGTTAGAAATGCGAATGCCGTGCACCATGCCATCACCGACAAACCAGTGGTGACCCCTGGGGTCTACTTTGTATGGGTTGGGGCCGATACGTGCATAGGTGCCCGTCAACGCAGAGGGCAGCTCACCCGTCACCGGTAACGCCTCAAGCAGGAGTTCCTCAGTCATGGGGGCGTGAATGCCGGAGAGAAATAGGTGTTCACGAAATGGGTTCTTGAAACGACGGTTGATGGACGCCGATGCATTGATCATCCGTGTGATGGTGTTTCTAATCGTTACTTCAACTTGGCTGGCCATGCATGTCGACTTTTATCGGTATTCTTACGCCCAATAAACACCAACTTCATGTCTCCTCGCAAGTTACAGCGCTCAAAAGTACCTAATTGATGTGCTCACCTTAGAAGTAGTGACTTATCCATTGCTCAATAGGGCTGCCGGATGCAATGCGAACCGTGATCGCACTGACGTTGTTACAACGCACCTCGCCACGTGTCGAAAACCATGATTCCTCAAGCACATAAGCGCATTGACTGGACCGTTCGGGCGCGTAAATGGGGATCTCCACAGTGTGAATTGTTAGACCACCGGCGCTTGCACCACTTTTTCCCATTTG
>JAQXEB010000286.1 GCA_029251065.1 Luminiphilus sp. | reverse complement strand
CAGTGCGTTGACTAAGGCATCCCCCAAAATCTGCGCAGCCTCCCTGTCACGCTCTAACAAATGCAGGGTCATACGCTGTGCAGACTTGGGACCCACACCGGGCAAGTGGCGAAGTGCCTCAATCAGGTCTTGAATGGCAGGGCTTAACTTCATCGGGCTAGAGCTCCGTCAAAGGCGGTCGGATGGAGCTCGGGACAATCGCCGCGTCGAAGTCAGCCACCAGTGCCTTGAGGCAGTCATCTTTTTCTAACGCGTCCGTCGCCGCGTCGACTCGCCGCCGCTCGAAGATTTCGCGTTGACGCGCAGGTGTATTATCCGACGTGTCACCCACCGCGACTAAGACCGTTACGGGTGCCTCAAGGACCAGCTCAATCGCACTGGCCAGTCCCACTTGATGACGCTCATTAAAAAGTGACGCATTTGTCGATGCGATCTGAAAACGAAGCGTTCGCTCGTACGTCTCGACCAATTCGAAATGCGATGCGACCGTGTGTATCACTCCTCTGAGTCCGAGGCCTTCAAAAAAGTCAGGCCATGAACCATTGGTTGGCAAATCCTCTTCCGCAAGCTTGGACGCTGCGGGCACATCGCCACCAGCGGCCTCAACCTCACCGACCAGGGTCTGCTCGTTATCACTCGCAGGCGGTATCATGACAGCGGTCTCGTCAATAACCGCTGTTGGGATGGCCGGCCCCGTGGGCGCGGACTCTATTTTAGCAAGCACCGGCTCTTGCACTGTCGTACTTTTTATCGTGATGGGGTTTAACGGCGACGGAGACGCAGTTTTGACTCTCGTATTTATCTGCGTCGGTGCAGCCACCGGCGCCGCCGGTGGCTCAGACTTTTTTACCGGGGGTGCCTCGTGCGACTGAGCCAAAATAATCCCAGGCTTGAACGCCAACAGTCGCAGAATGGTCATGTCCAAACCACTTCTGGGATCGGAGGCGAGTACCAACTCTTTTTTTGCCGCCACTGACATTTGCCACCAGAGGTGCGCAACGTCCGGCGTCAGCGCTGCCGCGAGCGATTCTAAACGCGCGACCTCAGGCTGCGTCGTATCGATTGATCCTGGAACTGCCTGCGCAAGAGCGATCTGATGCAGCACCGACGCCAGTTCATCCAATGTCCCGCTGTAATCCGGCGAGTGGCTAGCAATAGCATCGAGTACCGCAAGCGCGTGCCGAGCGTCATCTGCAATGAGCGCATCGAGCAAATCCAACACTTTAGTTCTCGACACTGTCCCGAGCATTTGACGGACGTCGTCTGATTCTAGCTTTCCGGAACCATGAGCAATCGCCTGATCAGTCAGCGAGAGTGCATCGCGCATCGAACCCTCGGCACCTCGCGCGAGCAATGCAAGTGACTCGTTATCAAACGGGACACTTTCTTCACTGAGGACATGCTTCAGGTGCCCCACAATTTGCTCGGGAACCATGTTTTTCAAGTTAAATTGTAAACACCGAGACAAGACCGTCGCCGGCAGCTTTTGTGGGTCGGTTGTGGCGAGTATAAATTTGACGTGCTCTGGTGGTTCCTCAAGCGTTTTCAGCAGCGCATTGAAGCTATGGTTGGAGAGCATGTGAACTTCATCGATTAAGTAGATCTTAAACCGCGAGCGCGTCGGCGCATACTGGACATTGTCCAGGAGTTCACGCGTATCTTCGACCTTGGTTCTCGACGCCGCGTCGACTTCAAGCACGTCAACGCTTCGGCCTTCAGCAATCTCAACACAGCTGGCACAAACACCGCAGGGCGTTGATGTAACACCAATATCGCAATTAAGGCTTTTCGCTATTAAGCGCGCCAACGTTGTTTTTCCGACCCCTCGGGTACCGGTAAACAAATAGGCGTGGTGCAGACGATCAGACTCCAGTGCAGTCGTCAGCGCACGAACAACGTGCTCTTGCCCCACCATTTCTGAGAAAGAAGACGGGCGCCACTTTCGCGCTAGTACTTGATAACCCATCGCTACAGGTCCCCGACTGGGCCAGCGACGCTGCCGGCATTGGGCAGACTGTAGATTCCGATTGACACTGTTAACACCGACGCTCTGGACACAGCACTACATTCTACACAAGTTTACCAGCGATGATCGCGAGGGTTTGCAAGGACAGGTCATTCGAGTGCATTCATACCGAACGTGTCTTAATCCCGCGTTTGAAATGGAGGTGCCCCGGACAGCCACACCTCGGCACCCGAGTCGATAACTACCGTTGCTCCCTTCCGGGCCTGGCGGAGTTCACTATCTATCGCTGCGAGGGGACCGTCCGAGCCACCACAAAGCTCTCGCATAGGAGAGCGGCGAAATTGTGGCTAAATCGGTCCGTACACGCAAGGAAAAAGAATCTAATCTGTCCCGTAGCGACCAACGTACTAGGTTTACATACCAATGTTAACGTGTATAACATGCGAATGTTAATCGCCTTAACATATTCCGGAGTGGTTAATGTCACCAAAATTCCTTTTTACGACGCTAATCAGCGCAACCGTAGCCCTCGGGGTCATACTGTTTGGCTCTGGCGCTATTAAGGCGAACGTTAGGCCCACCATTTCAACGGAGACTCAGCCACTGCCCGTCTCGGTCTCGCCGTTTGTTCTTCAAAGCGGCTACGAGAGCGAAATTCAATTTCTCGGCTCTGTTCAAGCGTCCTCGGACAGTCTGTTAGGTTTTGAAGTTGCGGGCCGTCTAGATTCAGTAACGGTGCGAGAAGGCGACTACGTGAGTCTCGGGCAGTCCCTCGGACAACTTGACACCGAGCAGCAACAGGCCGCACTTCGGCTGGCGCAAGCACAACGAAGTGAAGTTCAAGCGCAACTCAAATTAGCGACACTCAATCGCGAACGAATAGAGCGTCTTGTCAATCAAGGACTGGCCTCGACGGCCGATAAAGATGATGCAGATCTCACGACAGAGGCACTTCAAGCAAGACTGCAAACCACTGAAGCTAACGTTTCCAATGCCTCGATCATTATTGATAAGTCGATCTTAGTCGCGCCTTTTAATGCGGTAGTCGCTGAAAGACTCCTCGAGCCCGGTACCGTTGTTTCGCCAAATAGTGCAATTCTAAGGCTCGTCTCCGTGGGGTCCCGCGAGGTCCATGTGGGCGTAGCACCAAAATTTGCAGACGCTTTACTGCTCGGTCAGACCTACGATGTCTCGATCGAGGGGCAGCGAGTCCCGGCCATACTGCGAACCGTGGGCGACGCCATCGACCCACGAACACTCTCCACCCTCGCTGTCTTTACCTTACCGACCGACGTCTCACCGCGAGTCGGCCAGACCGTCACCCTGTTGCTCACAGAGCAGATTGACATTGAGGGCGGATGGCTTCCTCTCAGTGCGCTCGCTGAGGGCGACAAAGGCTTGTGGACCGTATTCAGAGTAACGATAGAAAGTAGCGAGAATGCGCAGTTACTGCGCGAAAGTGTCGAAATCTTGCACAGTAGCGGCGCCTACGCCTATGTCAGAGGAACGCTCGCAAGTGAGGCCCTTGTGGTCAACGCAGGATTGCAGCGACTCAGCCCGGGGATGGCCGTGCAACCCATTCCGACCATTCGGGTGCGGGACTAGCACTATGATCGCGACGAAACTGTACGAAAATGGTCGCTATCTGGCGCTTATGGTGCTTTCGACCATCGTAGTGGGCATCACGTCTTACAACAGCCTTGGACGTCAAGAGGACCCAACGATTACGCCCTTCGTTGCATCCGTGCAGACATTTTACCCCGGGGCCAGTCCAGCAAGAATCGAAAGCCTCGTGACCAAGCCCTTGGAGGATGCATTACGAGAGCATCCAGATGTTAAAGAGGTCGACTCTAGTTCGTTAAACGGCGTCTCGAGCATTTTGATTCAGGCCGACTATTACTTATCGCGCGGAGACATCAAGCGCGTCTGGTCTGAACTGAGCAATAAGATCGACCGGGTTAAAGGCTCACTACCCGAGGGTGCATCGGAGCCCATTTTAGATGATGACTTGTTTACTAATTTTGTAAAAATTGTGTCAGTCAGTAGCAAGCCTGACGTCGACCTCTCACCTTCGCTACTGCGCCGTGAAGCCCTGAGACTGGCCGATGCTGCTAAGAACGTTCCTCAAACACGTCGGGTCAAGCTTTACGGATTGCCTGACGAGGAGATCACCGTTCAAGTTGACGCCGCTGCACTCGCGACCTTGGGCTTGGACACTAGTGACATTGCTCGGACACTAGCACTCGCTGATTCTCGAACACCGGCGGGCAAACTAACATCTCCACAAAGCGCCTTAACCGTTGAAGTTGCGGGCGAGTTTACAAGTATCGACAGCGTACGAGAAACGTATATTCAGTCTGATATCGGAGCGACCAACGCCATCAGAATTGGTGATATTGCGAGCGTGTCAAAGTCCGAAATAGACCCGCCACTGCGTCTCGCGCTGTCCAACGGAAAGCGATCAGTATTTCTTGGTATCGAAATGAAGGAAGGCAACCAAGTGGATCAGTACAGTGATTCCTTCGACGCGTTCCTGGATAAATACCGTGAAAGCACCGCCGATGGCATGCTTATTGAAGTGAGCTACGACCAAAGCGTTTATACCGAAGCACGTTTAACCGGCGTTCTTAAAAATATATTTGCCGGCGTATTAATCGTTGTCGCGGTACTTTTTGTGACGCTGGGGTGGCGCGCCGCCCTCATCGTCGCACTGAGTCTGCCCCTCTGTACTTTACTGTCCATGTTGGTTTTGAACTATCTCGATATCCGCATCCACCAAATGTCGATGACAGGGCTCGTCGTCGCAATGGGTCTACTGGTGGACGGTTCAATCGTCATAACGGATGAAATTCGCCGCCACTTGCTCGCGGGCGACGGACCACTGGCCGCAATGCAAAAGGCAGTTAATCGCATGACAGTACCGCTGGTGAGCGCAACTGCGACGACGGTGCTCGCCTTCACGCCCATGGCCATTCTCGCCGGTCCCTCGGGCGACTTTCTTGGGAGCCTCGCTACCTGCGTTATCGTGATGTTGACCATTAGTTTGCTACTGGCGCTCACGCTAACACCCGCTATTGCCGCGCGCTTACTGCCCAGTGGAGTGTCGCGGAGCCCGGCTTGGTGGCGAACGGGCATCCGCGCTCCAAACTTAGTCAATGCGTTTACGAAGAGTATTGATTGGTCGCTGCGTTATCCGCTGGCTTCGGTCTTAATTGCGGGCTCTATCCCGGTTCTCGGTTTTGTCAGTTCGGCCACTCTAACCAATCAATTCTTTCCAGGCACAGATCGAGACCAAGTGTATATTCGCCTCGACATGCCTAGCACATCAGGCATAGAGGAAACATTTGCCCTCGTTAACAATATTGATAAAGACCTTCAGGCAAAGCCTCTGATCCGACGTGTCGACTGGTCCGTGGGCGAAAGTCCGCCTGCCTTCTACTACAACCTACGCTCGAATCGCCGTAACGCGCCTGGCTGGGCCGAGGCGATGATTCTGACAACCGATGAAAATCAGACAAACGGATTGATTCGGCAATTACAGAAGCAGTTTGATCGTGACTACCCTGAGGCACAGGTTATTGTATCGGGCATCGATCAAGGCCCGCCGGTCGCAGCACCGCTAGAGGTGATTGTTTACGGTCCAAATTCCCACACACTGAGATCGTTAGGCGAAGTCTTTCGACAGCGCATGCAATCGCTCCCCGACGTTACGCACACGCGATTGTCCATCACCCCCGCCGCACCCAAAGTGCAGTTTGCCGCAGACAGTGACAAGCTCCGTCGACTCGGTATCGAGCGCACTCAACTTGCACAACTCATTGAAGGCCGACTCAGCGGACGTATTGGTGGTGCGGTCCTTGAGGATACTGAACGCCTCAATGTCCGGGTGAAGTTAAAACGCGACAACTGGCAAACCAGTGACGATCTCTTAAATTTAACGGTCCCCGTGACTGACAATAAAGGCCGCAGTCAACAGGTCCCGCTGTCTATTCTGGGCGAGCTTGAACTGATTCCTGAAGACGCACCAATCGGTCGTAAGAACGGCGAGCGCGTCAACGAAGTGCAGGCCTTCCTATCGCGCGGGGTGTTGCCCGAAGAGGCACTTAAACTGCTCAGGGCGTCGCTGGAAGACAACCCCATTCCCCTGCCCCCTGGCTATCGCTATTCGTTTGGGGGCGACAGCGCAGAGCGAGACGAGGTGGTCAATGATCTCATCGGTCCTGTGGGTCTCGTACTCTCACTGCTCATTGGGACGATTATGTTGACCTTTAACTCGTGGCGTCTCACGGCCCTCGCCTTTGGCGTCGTGGTGTGTGCGTTTGGACTCAGCTTTTTGGCGCTTGCACTCTTCCGATACCCGCTGGGAATACAAGCATTGATCGGTGTTGTCGGATCGATCGGGGTGGCGATCAACGCCTGCATCATTATTTTGACCTCATTTCAGCAATCTCCGGCCGCCTCGAACGGGGACAAACTGGCAATGCGCAACGAAGTGCTCGCAGCAAGTCGTCACATCGTGTCAACGACCTTGACCACCTTTGGAGGTTTCCTTCCCCTAATACTCGAAGGCAGTCAGTTTTGGCCGCCCTTCGCCATGGCCATTGCCGGTGGCGTCCTGCTCTCGACGGTCGTGTCATTCTACCTCGTTCCCCCCGCCTATCTGCTACTGCGCACACCGGGTGATAATCGGATCGAGCGGGCACTACAGCGGGCAGATCAGGCCTATCCATGAACGTATCAACCCGAACGTATCATCACGGCGACTTACAAAACTGCGCCATCGCCGTCGCAGCGCAGCTCGTAGAGTCCACCGGTAGCTATGACATTACGATTACACAAGTTGCCAAACTGAGCGGCGTCAGTGCAGCCGCACTCTACCGACACTTTAAAGATAAAGAAGCGTTAGTGTCGGCCGTCGCAGAACTTATTCACAAGAGTTTCACGGAGTATTTACTGACCGCCGAGGCTAAGATAGAACGCGGAACCCTCGCACACTTCGAAGCACTGGGGACGGCTTACCTGAGATTTGCAGAGGAAAAGCCGACCTTTTTCGGACTCATGTGGGAGTACCGAGGCAGCACTGAGATCAAGCAAGGCAGCGCACCTGCGATGGAGGCTGGCTTTCAGATTCTGCTGGATGCTGTTGAGCGCTATACGACGCGTCAAAGCAGTCCGCAACCTCACTCTCCCCTGAGGACAGCGACGCTACTGTGGTCAACCGTTCACGGAATCGCGACGCTAAGACACAATCGCTTGCTCGATACATTCGACGAGAACGTGAAGGCTGAAGAACTGCTCAAGACGGCGACTCATGCGATCTTGGGGACCGACTGACCTATTGGCACTGAGTATCTCGACTCGATGCTGAAGTTTGACTACATTG
>JAQXEB010000285.1 GCA_029251065.1 Luminiphilus sp. | reverse complement strand
CTGTAGTTGTAAACCACGTAACTGGTGAGACCCGCATCGGTTTCAAACGCCATGGCCGCCGGGTAGTCCGCAGTCAATGCGCCAGTTCCTGTTTGGAGCTCTCCCAGCGCACGCATGGTGTATATCCAATGATAGGTGTGTGCGGGTGCTTCGCCGGCTTCTGCCTCGTAGCCACTGGTCGCCTCGTAATCTGCGATGGCCGCGTCTGCATCGGTCATGGACCAAAGGTTCCACCACAGATCTGTCCACTGGCCATTGGGCAATCCCGATGGTTTACCATTCGGCGACTCTTCAAGCCCGAGAGTGACGTAGTCATCCAAGTAATCGCCATACAGGCCAACGTGCATGATCAGGGGATTTGAGGGCAAACCCTGAATACCTAAAATGTGCGCAAAGGCGGGGCTAAACCAAGTGGAGAAGGCGCTGCCATCACCCCAGATAATCGAGGTCGTAATGCGCGGATAACCCGATGGGAAATTCCGTGCCTCGGCGTCACCACCACGCCAACCGTCAATGTCATTCCAATATTCCCAGTAGGTCGCAGACGTTGACGCGTGTAGATACATACCACGCTCCATAATGTCATCGTTACCGGTCACGAGCCCATAAAGCACCATCGCACCGTAGGCATTCGCCGCCTCAGAGGTCGATTCGTTGTTATTACCTCGCGCAAAGTTTGCATGGCCTGAGGCCCATGAAAATCCATTGGCGGGGTCAAAGTTGCGTAGATAGGGGAACATCGGATCATCTTTACCGCCCGCATAGTCACGGATCAGTAACTCAAACATTTGTCCGTACTGATCGGGACCACAAAAGCCCTTATCAACACGACACACTTCCGCTGCTGCGCGAATAAAATAGCCGTAATGGAAGTGGTGATCGTTCAGTTGCTGATGCGACGCGAACGACTCCTCCATCCCGAGCAACGTGCTCCAATTAGGGTCGTAGACAAAGTAATTTTCGTTGTCGAGTGTGCCGTCTCGCTCAGCGCTCATCCAGTCAGCTAACTCTCCCTTGAGCCAATTACGCAGTGTTGTTGCCTCGTCTGTCATACCCAGCTGATCGGCAAGCGCCACAACTTCTGAGAGACGCCCAACGGCCTTACCGTTCCAGTAAGTGTCATTGGCGGTGTTCCAATAGCCGGAACCTCCGGCGACAAAGTCTTCGACTAAGCTCGTCAACTCACTGTTGTTCAGAGACCCATCAATGACCGGAAGTGCTGGCAGCACGCCAACAGACGGCAGGTCATAGTCAAACCCCGTCATTGGGGCGAACTTAATCAACCCTCGTGCACTACGAACCGAAGTCGTATAGCCCATCGCCGGTGCGCGTTTCCACTGGAGAGGCATCAGACCTGCCAACGTCTCGACAGGCAAGTTGTCATCGTCAAGATAACGGTGACTGACAGTCACTGCGTTGTTAGACCGATCGACTGAATAATCAATCGTAACGTGCTTCACCTTGTTGCGTGCGTAGCTCTCAAGCGTCTGACGCACAGACGCAGTCGTCTCAGGCGCCCAAACCAAGGTGAATGAATTCCCCGGTGCGGAAATAGTCACTGTATCGGTGTTCACGCCGGAAAAGGAGGTCCCCGCATCACCGACAACTAAGAAGTCGTTACGTTGGCCCGCGACACTACTCCAGATACCGAGACTGTCCCCACCTTCATGCCAAACACCGCGCTCGCCGCCGTTGGCCCGCAATGTTTTAAGCGTGGGCGCACCTGAATACACCTCAAAGAATACAAAAGGCGACCCGTAAACGAAGGTGGCCTCCATAATAAGTGAGTCACCTTCGAACCAGCCGGCAGTGATAGCGCCTTCCGAGTAATCGAGGAGCTTTACATCCATATTGCTGTGCGCGTTGTTCGCAATCGCAGCACCGTCAAACACCTCTGCAAAGGGATCTGGAACGGCGTAACCAAAGCCACCATCGCTGGCACCAATACCCGGTGGAATGCCGATAAATCGAGCACCACGCTCAGTGAGTCGCGACATGATGGGGTCAGGAGTGATGTACCCTGCGCCGTTCGGGTCGCCAATACGCATCTCGCCAATGAACGACACCGAACCCCACCATCGATGCGTCATGGTGCGCTTATTTTCAGCCGCACCGGCAAGCTGAGGGTACTTCGGCGTAGGGTCACCTTGAGGTGTACCTGTTGCGGTCTCACAAAATGGAATGCCTGGCTCAACGATACCGGCGTTATAAATCCAGTTCCCGTAGTCGTAGACACAGCGATAACTCGCTGGATTAATCGTGTCCGAATAGCTACCCAGCCCCAGCTTGGTCAGGGTGTAGTCCACCGTCACAGGCGGCGCTGTAGGCGGTTCCGCTGTTGCGTCGAAGCCGGTAAAACGCACGTTATCGATTTGAAATACCGTGTCTGTGAAGTTGCTTGCCCAAATAACGAGGCCCGTATTGACCTCGGTCAGGTCAAGGCCCGCGGCGGTCAGTTGAGACATAGGCACACTCACCGCCTCCCAACCGTTCACGCCCTTTTCTCCGAGAGGCTGATCGCCAGAGGTACAAGGGAAGAAACAGTCCAGTTTCATGGTGATGTTCGCATCGCCCGAGACAACATTAATATCGAACTCGATCGCACCATTGGTATAAGCCGTCAGGTCCACTGCGGTGGACGATGCGAAGAACAGCCCAGCTAAATTCTGGTTATTGGCGTGAGTGACCTGCAGGACATCGCCGCGGTCATTGTCAGTAACGAACTCCCAGTCCATCGAGGGACATCCGGCTCCGCCGTCATTGCTGCAATCGGCATAACCGATAGCTTGGTCAAAAGCATTGATGCCACGATCCCAGAGACCGTCGACCGAACCACTCTTCAAAACAAGTTGATCATCCGCGTCGTTGCCGCCCGTGGGCGGCTCGGGCTCAGGCTCAGGTTCGGGTTCCGGCTCAAGCACCGTCACCACTCGCTGCACTTGAGCCTCATTACCTGCGACATCCATAGCCGTGTAGGTCAGTGTGTAGGTCCCTGCGGCACTGCCAACAGCGCCGGTAATAACCACGTCCAGCGTTCCGTCAACACTGTCATTCGCAATAGCGCCCGCCTCAGCATAAGCCGCATCGCTCTCAAGCGTCATCGAACCACTGCCGTTCAACGTCACAGTGGGCGGTGTCGTGTCAGAGACCGTCACAACCCGCTCTACCGTGCTTTCGTTCCCCGCAGCATCGGTTGCTGAATAAATTAATGTGTAAGTGTCGGCCGTCGCCGCATCAACCACGCCAGTGACGGAGACACTGACCTCTCCGTCGGTTTCATCGTTTGCTGATGCACCTGGGTCTGTGAATTCCGAGCCTTGCTCAACGCGCATTTCAGCGTCACCTGACAAGGTGATAGTCGGTGGCGTAGTGTCAGAGGGTGTGGGCGGCGCTGGATCAACAACCACCGGAGGGACACTGGTGCTGCCACCACCACCTCCCCCGCAGTTCACGAGCCCTGCAGATAGAACAATTGAGGTTGTCAGACCTAAAGCAATCGATCGATAACGAGAAAAATGCATTCCACACCACAAATAAAAAGGTAAGCGCAGAGGTTAGCAACTAAGCCCTCTCGGTCAATCAAGCCAGCGGGCAAATGCGGCAGAGTGGCGCCCCAAGTCGTCAGAACGGCCGCGCAATCCTAATCAAAGGCAAGCGCATCCAAAACGGCCACGCTCAACAGCTTCAAAATCAGGCTCAGGCTCATACTGACAATATTTTTTCGCCGCGCGCCATGCCGGCAACACCGGACCTCACCACCTCAAGAATTTCGGTTTCTCCCAAAGCGGCGAGGAAGGAGTCCAGCTTATCAATCGGACCTGTGAGCTGCACAATGTAGGTCGCAGGTCCAACATCAACAATCTGGCCTCTAAAAATGTCGGTCGTGCGCTTCACTTCATCACGCTGCGCACCCACTGCGCGGACTTTAACCAGTAGCATGTCGCGCTCAACATGCGCACCCTCAGTCAAGTCGACCACCTTCACCACGTCCACGAGCTTATTGAGGTGTTTGGTAATTTGCTCGACTTTGAGGTCATCACCTGGCGTCGTCAACGTGAGCCGAGACAGCGTGTGGTCGGTGGTCGGTGCCACATTCAAGCTTTCAATGTTGTAACCGCGTTGCGAAAACAAACCGACGACGCGTGACAAAGCACCTGGTTCATTCTCCATTAAAACGGACAGTATACGTCTCATGCTTAGGTCCTCTCCGTTTTACTGAGCCACATGTCTTTCATTGCGCCACTGGGGGCAACATGCATGGGGTAAACGTGCTCATGAGGTTCAACAAAAATATCGAGGAACACGAGTCTGTCTTTCATCGCAAAGGCCTCTCGCATCGCAGGCTCAAGATCAGCCTTGTCCTTCACCTGTATGCCCACATGACCGTACGCTTCAGCAAGCTTCACGAAGTCAGGCAGTGAACTCGCGTAATGACTCTCCGAGTAACGACTGTCGTACTGCATGTCTTGCCACTGCTTAACCATGCCTAAGTAGTTGTTTCTTAGGTTTACGATTTTCACGGGAACGTCGTACTGAGCGCAGGTAGAGAGCTCTTGAATATTCATCTGAATACTGCCCTCGCCCGTGACGCACGCCACCTCGGCTTCTGGCATCGCCAGTTTGATGCCCATGGCGGCTGGCAACCCAAAACCCATCGTGCCCAAGCCACCCGAATTGATCCATCGTCGCGGGTAGTCAAACTT
>JAQXEB010000284.1 GCA_029251065.1 Luminiphilus sp. | reverse complement strand
GGCATGTGCACTCCAAGAACGTCGAAAGTACGTAGTCTAACAAGTAGACTGACGGGCGACACCCACGTATTAGAAGGTAAAGCATGGATTCAAGCACAGTGAAAAGACCCAGCGGTCGCAATTTCGACCAAATGCGGGACGTTTCCTTTCAACTCGATTACACCAATCAGGCCGAAGGCAGCGTCTTGGCGTGTTTCGGAAATACTAAAGTGCTCTGCACTGCATCGATTTCCGACGGCGTGCCTTCGTTTCTTCGTGGGAAAGGTCAGGGGTGGCTCACCGCAGAATATGGAATGTTACCGCGTTCAACGGGAACCCGAATGGCCAGAGAGGCGGCCAGGGGAAAGCAGTCTGGCCGAACCGTAGAAATTCAGCGGTTGATTGGTCGCTCTTTAAGGGCAAGTGTTGATCTTAAGGCGTTAGGAGAGCGGACGCTGACAATCGATTGTGACGTTTTGCAGGCCGACGGCGGGACGCGCACAACAGCAATAACCGGAGCCAGCGTGGCGGTGGTTTCGGCGTTCAACAAGCTTCAGCGGGCGGGTGATCTAAAGACGGACCCATTGATTGATCGTGTGTGTGCAGTTTCTGTGGGGATGTGGCGGGGTCAGCCGATACTGGATCTTGATTACCCTGAAGATTCGACTGCGCAGAGTGATGTTAACGTTGTCATGCTCGCAAGCGGTGGGTTGATTGAGGTCCAGGGAACCGCTGAGGATAAAGTCTTTAGTCGCGAGGAGCTTGATGCGCTGCTCGACTTGGCTGAGGGCGCTTGTGTTTCGCTTAATGCAGCGCAGATGGACGTGCTGAGAGGCTCATAACTCAATGTCGTAATCAATGATGACGGGGGCATGGCTTGAAAAAGCCTCCTCGCTCTCGATACGCGCGGCGAGTACACAGGGCGATAAGCTTTCAGAAATAATGTGCGTATCGGTTCTAAGACCGGGGCGCTCATCACCCTCTGGCCACCAGGTGAAATCGTCGCCATTGGCATCGACCTCTCGAAACGCGTCGCTGTAGCCCGCGCGATACAGCGATGCGAGCCAGTCTCGTTCCTCATGGCTGAAGCCCGGAAGGTCGAGACGGTTGCCCGCCTCCTCGGCGTCTCGGGGTTGCCAAGCCAGTTCCCAACCACCGCATAAAATGAAGTCGCGTTTTTTATTTCGCACTTTTTCAAGGTGTGCACCCAGCTGGGTGAGAAATCGCATTTTTAATGCTTTGTCGCCGCGTGCACCGACAGCCGATGGAACCAAAATACTTCCGATGCTGCAGTTTTCGTAGTCGGCTTGAATATAGATTCCCAAGTGGTCGAAATCCATAAAGCCCAAACCGAACATGATGGCTTTAGGCATTTTGCGGCAGTAAATTGCCACGCCGTTGATCTTCGGGTCGTCGTAGTTATCGCCAAAATAGGCGTGATAGCCTTCGGGAAAAAAGTCGTTTGATGACAGCGAGTATTCAGAGCATTGAGTGTCTTGTAGGCAAATAACGTCCGCATTTTGCTGAAACGCCCACGTCACTAGCCCGTCTTTGTGAGCTCTCTCAAGGCCGTCCACTGCCAGTGACAACAACTTCATTTCTGTTTCCTAAATCGCAAGCTTGATATACTACTCGAGATGCTTTCATTCTGAAACGAGTGAATGTTGTGATAAACAATTTTAGCGCTGACGGAAATTGGGTAACTTGATGCCACACTCAGACACTAAACGCCAATTTATTGAACTGTCGATTCGATTTGGCGCTTTAAAGTTTGGCGAGTTTACGTTGAAGTCGGGCCGCGTCAGCCCCTACTTTTTCAACGCTGGCGTTTTTTCTTCCGGAGAGGCTATGGCCACCCTGGGCGCCTGTTACGCCGACGCTGCGGGCGATGTTATCGATAAAATTGACGGTTTATTTGGTCCCGCCTACAAAGGCATACCGTTGGCGACGGCAACGGGTATCGCCTTACAGACCCAGTACAACAATAACTTGGCCATTACCTTCGACCGTAAAGAAGCAAAAACACACGGTGAGGGCGGTATTCTGATGGGCGCTCCGCTTTGCGGGAACATTCTGATTATTGACGATGTCATAACAGCAGGAACTGCGATTCGCCAGTCGGTTGCACTTATTAAGGATCAGGGTGCAACGCCGTTCGGCGTCGTAATTGGACTTGATCGATGCGAGCGAGGTGCGGGAGAAGCATCGGCGGTTGAAGAAGTGGAGCAGTCGATGGGACTTAAGGTCGCCAGTGTCATTACGATGCATGACATTATTGATTGGCTTGCGGGGCAATCTGAGATGTCAGAGAGTCTGGATCAGATGCGTGATTATCGCGAGGAATACGGTGTTTAAGTTTCTCTGCCTGATTTTGGCAGCTCTACTGCTCACGGCTCAGGCTAGCGCGGACAATTTGTACCGTTATAAAAATGATGTGGGCGGCACCGTGGTCGATTGGCATGTACCGGCCGAGTTTGCAGGTCGAGGGTACGAAGTACTCAGCTTGCAAGGCGAGGTCCTGGAGGTAGTAACCCGTCAACTCAGCAGCGCTGAGCTTAAAAACAAAGACCTTGTTAAGCGTTTACAGCAGGACGCTGCGGTTGAGCAGGCGCGTTTGGCGGAGTGGGATCGTTTTTTGCTACTGAGATACAGCACTGTCGACGATATTGATGCGGCTCAAGAGCGTTCGCTTCGTGAGCTTAAGATTAGACTCTCGGTATTATTCAGTAATCGTCGCAGCGCTCGCGCACGACTGGAAAAGGTACTAGCACGAGTTGCAGACCTTGAGCGGCGAGGCGAGGCAGCCCAACAGCAAGATTTAGACACGATAGCCGGCTTGAGGGCTGAAATTGAGAGTCGGAGCAGGGCCATCGCGGATCGCGAAGCTCAGGTCGTCGCGGTCACGAAAGAATTTAATGACGATCGAGATCGATTTGCACAGCTGCAAGATGTTGTTTTGTTGCGGCGATCACTCAGTCGTGACTAGAGAGCGACGGTATTTGATTACGAATTCGAGGGTACTGGCACGCTGAGCCCTGATGTAGCGACTGACCATTGATCGTCCCAGGCCCGAGTTGGCAATACGCCGAAATCTGATCGAACGAATTGCGCAATTCGACCTTCCACCAGGGCGAGCAGTAGGTTTGCTGATGTGTTCACTGGAATAGCTGTTCGCCAGCCCTCTTCAACTTCAGCCATCCTTAAGCACTGTCGAAGCTGTGTTTCTATACGGTCATAGACTTGTGCAACTCGCCCTCTTAGACGCTCATGCTCTCCGGTGAGCGCATCACCGCTTAAAATTCGTGTGATGCCTGGGTTGCGCTCACAAAAAACAAGAAACAGTGTCAGGATTTTTTTGCATCGTGCGAGTTGATTCGACTCTTCGTTCAAAATTTGCGTAATCCGACTAAATAATGTCTCTTCAACAAAGTCGATTAGTGACTCAAACATTCGCGTTTTTGACGGAAAATGGCGATAGAGTGCCGCCTCTGACACACCCAAATTAGCCGCCAGTTTTGCAGTGGTGATTTTGCT
>JAQXEB010000283.1 GCA_029251065.1 Luminiphilus sp. | reverse complement strand
CTCTCCAGTGATGCCTTTACCATGGGCGTGAGGGCCGTTCCTGATGATGTTTATCGTTTTGCTAAGGGTGAGACAATACAACATGGCGCGGGCTATCCAGTGACGATTTCTAGACCCCTCGATTTTGCTGCGGTGACCGATCACGCGGAATATTTGGGTCAGGCGCGTTTGTCAGGACTCGATGTGCCGACCACCCGCCAGCGTCTTGGCGACCTTTTGGCTGACGAAAACCGCCTGAGTGTGACTCAGTCGTGGTGGGAAATCATGAGTCTCATCCGAGACAATGGCTTTAGGCTGACGCTTGAGGGTGTGGACGCTGCGATCAACCGCAGTGCATGGCAAGAGATTGTTGCAGCGGCTGAGCAGTATTATGAGCCCGGTGTGTTTACCACATTCCCCGGTTGGGAGTGGTCGGCTGACGCTGGCGATGTTGGAACACACCTCCACCGCAACGTGATTTACGGGAGCAGTGATCTCCCCGATATACCCTTTAGCTCAATTGACGGTGAGACGCCCCCTGAGCTGTGGTCGTTTTTACGATCAGAACGTGCAAGAGGGCGACGTGTGATGGCGATTCCACATAACCCCAATCTCAGTGAGGGATTGGCTTATCGGATCGTGTCTGAGAACGGTGAGCGCATTGACAGGCTGTCCCCCAAGGATCGCTCAGATTTAGAGCCGATCAGCGAAATTCTACAAATTAAGGGCAGTTCTGAGACGCATCCGTTGTTGTCCAGTCTCGATGAGTTTGCTGATTTTGAGATTGCCGGAACGGTCCCGGGTCGAAAAATGACGCTGACCAGTGTCAAAGGGGCCTACGCGCGTGATGCGCTACGTAGCGGTATCTCGATGGCTCACAACGAGGGGTTCAACCCTCTAAAGTTTGGCGTCATCGGGTCGAGTGATAGCCATAATGCAACCTCACCCAGTGATGAGAAGGGTTACACCGGGAAATTACCGATGATGGATGGCTCGGCGGGGCTTCGAACAGGCGCCGCCGGTCTTGCATTAGACAAGCTGACGCCGGCTCGGCAGTGGGGTTCAGGTGGTTTAGCGGGCGTATGGGCGTCTGAAAATACGCGCGAGGCATTGTTTGACGCGCTGCAGCGTCGCGAAACGTTTGCAACCTCGGGCCCACGCCTCGTGGTGAGTCTTTTCGGGGGTTGGCGTTTTCCTCAGGGCACGGCTTCAGCAATCGAGTTTGATGCGATTGCGAGGGCAAACGGCGTGCCCATGGGTGCGTCACTGCCGCCCTCATCGGGTGCAATGGCGCCGGAGTTTGTTGTGGTGGCGCAAAGAGACCCTGTGGGTGCAAACCTTGACCGTATTCAGATGATCAAGGGGTGGGTTGATCGCGACGGCCAAAGCCATGAGACGATTTACGACCTCGCCTGGTCTGACGCTCGGACGCTGGATCCTGTCGCGGGGCGGGTGTTGCCTGTCGGCTCCAGTGTCGATGCGGTAAACGCGACCTATGACAATACACTGGGATCGCCGCACCTGTCGGCGCAGTGGCGCGACCCTGATTTTGATGCAGGGCAAGAGGCGTTTTATTACGTCAGAGTGCTTGAGATTCCGACACCCCGGTGGTCCACCTTTGACGCTGTGCAGCTTCAGCGGGAGCCTATGGCGCCGGTGTCTATTCAGGAACGAGCGATCACTTCAGCGATCTGGTACCAGCCTCAGAGCCTCACAACAGACCAGGAATGACGGCTTTGCGTTCCTGTGGGTAGTCCTCAAAGTTTTTGTGGAACCACTTGTGCGTGAATCGCGCGCGCGGAATTAAATTACCCGCGGTCATGGCTAACACAAAGACGGCACCCAGATTCCAGACCATGATGGCGAAACCAGTAAACGAGAGGATTTCTCCAAAGTACTGTGGGCAGGTGACCCACTTAAATCCGCCGCCATAGGGAATTTTATAACGCGGTTCATCGGGGCTTGGATTGATCGAGCGAAGATTTCTTAGGATCCGATCCGAGTGCACGTTCAGCACGAACCCCAAGGCGTAAATGGCGAGGCCAATTTGAAACCGGGGATCACTGAACCAGTCAGTGGTGTAGTGCGTGCCAAACTCGGTGAGGTAGGCGGCATTGAAGTACCCGTGCAAAAACAGGGTTATCCAGCCCGCGATGACGACACCAAGTGAAAAACTGGCCGTGGATCCTGGTTGAATGCGCATGAGCATGGGTGCAACCAGTGCCCGGTTGGTGTAGTGAAACATCCAAATAGCGAGGAAAAAGAGCGGTACCGCTTGATCGCTGTTGGGCCCCATGAAAAAGATGACAGGAAAAACCAAGAGCCCGGGTAGCTCCATTAGAACCCAACCCGCTTTTGAGCCGAGTTTGATTCCTTTGGCGCGCTTCCCGCCACCGAATCGTCCGCCGTAGGCTGCGGTGCCAAAATAGCTCGAGACCATCACCAGAATGACGTACGCGAAACCCACGATGAGCAAGGTGTCGTAAAGGGTGTTTCCGGTGTACCACTGCATGGGACGTATCCTAATTTGTTTTTTTGACAGCGCCCACGTTCTCTCGAGTACGCGGCAATCGCAAGCGTGCACCATCGTCCAAACGGAGGCAGAGTCCCGCCAGTCGAGACGCTACATTGAGGGCCTAAATATAAAAAATGGGGAGGGTGTCGTGTCGTTTGCGCCAATGCTGGAAAGTGACGTCGAACACTGGACACATACGAAAGATGTGCTGATCGTCGGTTTTGGCGGTGCCGGTGCCTGTGCGGCCATTGAAGCGGCCGATAACGGCGCCTCGGTTGCTGTGTTTGAGGCCGCGTCAGAGAGCGGCGGCTCGACCAAGCTGTCGTCTGCGGAGCTCTATCTTGGCGGTGGTACCCAGGTCCAAAAGGCCGTGGGTTACGACGATTCGGTGGAAGATGTGTTTGGCTACCTCATGGACTCTAATGGCCCTCAGGCGGACGAAGCAAAGACTCGGGCTTATGCCGAGGGTGGGGCGAGGCACTTGGACTGGCTTATGGCACTCGGGGTTCCGTTTAAAATGTCGGAGTATCCCGAGCGCGCGATGATGGCGTTGACAGACGATTGTTTGCTGTACACGGGAAGCGAAAAGGCCTGGCCCTACGTCGATCGTTATACGCCGGCGCCACGCGGCCATAATTTGTACGTCGAGGGCGACAATGGGGGCCCGCTGCTTATCCAGATCCTCTCGGATGCAGTGAACGCGCGCGACATCGATGTGCACCTCGAGGCCAGAGCGCTGCGCCTCATTGTGGATCGGCATGGACCGGGTCAACGCATTGTCGGATTGGTGGTGCGAGAGGACATGGAAGAACGTTTCTATTGCGCGAAAAAAGGGGTCATTCTGTGCGCCGGTGGTTTCGTCATGAACACGGAGATGATGCAGCGTTATGCGCCGGAGCTTGCGAAGTCGGGCACGGTACCCATTGGTAATCCCAATGACACCGGCGCCGGGATTCAAATGGGGCTCAGTGTCGGCGGGCTCGCAATTAACATGCACGAAGGCTTTTTAAGTGTCCCATTTTATCCACCTGCGACACTTACCAACGGTATTTTTGTGAACGGGCAGGGTCAGCGATTTATCAATGAAGACGCCTACCACGGGCGCATCGGGTGCTATTTAGTAAAGCAGACATTCCCCGTCTATTTGGTGCTCAATGTTGACGACTACGCCGACTATGAGACTGCGAGTTGGCTTGCGGCGCCTATACGAGGGACCGGCGAAACATTAGAAGAGTTAGCCGCTGAGCTGGATCTGCCAAACGGCGCACTGGCCGACACGGTGTCACAGTACAATTTCGCCGCTGAGCGTGGCATTGATGAGGCGTTCCACAAGTCAAAGACATGGCTCAAGCCCTTAACAGGCCCGTTTGTGGCGCTAGACTGCACGCCTGGCGCCGGCGCATTTCTCCCGCACTTCACATTGGGCGGTTTGGATACCACCGTCGACGGGGCAGTACTGAATGCAGAGGGCGAGCGTATCGGCGGGTTGTATGCGGCGGGACGTACAGCATGCGGCGTTCCGCGGCGTGGCGACGGTTACGCCTCAGGAAGTTCGGTGGGTGATGCCACTTTTTCTGGGCGACGAGCCGGCCGGCACGCAGCTACTTATTGATGAGGCAAATGAAATGATGGACGAAAGTGTAATCGCGCGCCTTGATCGGCTCGAGTCCCTTGATGACATTCGTCAGCTGGCGGCGAAATATTCGTTGGCGCTGGATATGCGTGACATGGATGCCATGGTTAACCTTTTTCCCGCAGACGTGCGCGTTGGGAAAGACAAAGTGGGGCGGGCTCATTTTAAGCAGTGGATGGATGAGACGTTACGCCAGCAGTTCACGGGGACGGCACATCACATTGGTAATCACATTATCGAGTTTGAGGATCCTGACAGCGCCGTCGGTGTCGTCTATTCCAAAAACGAACACGAGACGCCGACGGCGGATGGTGGCAGCGAATGGGTCATTATGCAGATGCTGTATTGGGATCATTATCAGCGTATCGATGGGCGTTGGTATTTTAAACGCCGACTGCCTTGCTATTGGTACGCGACTGACCTCAATAAGCCGCCTTGCGGCGATAATAAAATGCGCTGGCCCGACCGCGATCACTACGAGGGTGCTTTTCACAGTTTGTTCCCAAGCTGGCAAAAGTTTTGGAGCCAACCGCCCTCCGATGAGCTGCCATCCGTTGCGCCACCTGCGCCACTCGATCAGTTTCTAGTCACCATGCGCGGTGGATCGACTGATCCCAGTATTCGCACCCGCTAAAGGAGATATACGCGTGGCAATTGACCGCCTTCTGTCACCTTTAACGATTGGGGACCTGTCGCTGAAAAACCGTGTCGTGATGGCGCCGATGACCCGCAGTCGTGCCTCTCAAGACGATGACTGTGTCTCAGACTTGCATGAGACGTACTACGGCCAGCGCGCGAATGCGGGACTCATTATTACAGAGGGAGTGCATCCGACAGTTGACGGAAAGGGCTATAACCGGACTCCCGGCATCTGTAATGACGCGCATGCGGGTGCCTGGTCACGCGTGACGCAAGCGGTGCACGACCGTGGAGGACTGATTGCTTGTCAGCTCATGCACTGTGGTCGGGTTGGGCATCCTGATAATAAGTCAGACAAGGCCCGTATGCTGGGGCCTTCGGCCATTGCCGCGCAGGCGGAAATTTTCACAGCGGGCGGGATGAAACCGATGCCAACGCCCGAGCCTATGTCTCTGGCTGATATTGACGAGGTGGTGGCGGACTATGGGCGCGCCGCGCAACGCTGCGTCAGCGCGGGTTTTGACGGCGTCGAGCTCCATTGCGCGTCGGGTTACTTGCCCGGACAATTTTTGGCATCGGGCAGCAATCAGCGCGAGGATGAGTACGGCGGCTCGCTCGCTAATCGGCTTCGATTCGTCGAACGTGTTATCGACGTTTTAGCCGGTGTCGTTGGTGTCGGACGTGTGGGGCTTAGAATTTCCCCCGGCAACCCTTACAACGATCACATTGATGCAACGCCTGAGGCGACCTACGCGGGCCTCTTGCAGCTCGCTGAGCGGGTCGGTATCGCCTGGGTGCACGCGATACGGATGCCCTCGACAGGCATCGACAGCCTAGCGCTCACCCGCGCCAACTACTCAGGCTCAGTCATTGGGAGTGACAGTTACACCGCGTCCGAGGCGGAGGAGAGTATTGGTGAGGGCCGTGTCGACGCGGTCTCATTTGGCCGGCTTTACATCGCTAACCCTGACCTCGTTGATCGTTTTAAGCGCGGCGGTCCCTTTAATAAAATGGACAAACGAACGATCTACGGAGGCGAGGGTTCTGCCGGTTACACCGACTACCCCCCACTTTCGGGTGATGCATAAATGGCGTCTTACGAGTAACGTACCCCCACTCACTACTGAGCAAGGATAGCTTTATGCCCATGCCAACCTCCGTGCCGATTATTGATTTGATGTTGGCTGTGCCCAACGACGACACGTCTAACTTTTACGACTTTATTCGACCTTTATTGATGGACGAGCAAAGTCGACAAATGTTCAAGATGCCTGCGCAGTACATGTTCAAAGACCTTCCCAAGGTGGGTAAGCGTGATGACTACATTGCCTACACCCTTGAGAAAATGGACGAATTCAACATTGAAAAAGCGATGCTGGGCGTCGACGAAGGGCAGTATGAGACACAGTGCAAGGCGGTTAAAAATCATCCGGATCGCTTTTTTGCCTCCTACGACTGCAACCCCAATAACGGTATGGATGAAGTCAGAAAGATCCGTCGTTTGAAAGAGGAATACGACATCAAGTCGGTGAACGCCTTTCCTTCGGGTTTATGCCCGCAAGTGTCGCTGGCCGACAAAAAGTGGTACCCGATCTTTGTCACGTGCATTGACCTGGATATCCCATTTTGCCCTTGCGTGGGTGTCCCTGGACCACGTATTCCAATGGAGCCACAAAAAGTTGAGCACCTGGATGAAATTTGCTGGTTTTTCCCCGAGCTCAAGGTGGTTATGAAGCATGGCGCTGAGCCATGGACTGATCTTGCTTGGAAGCTGATGCTCAAATACGAAAACTTGTATTACATGACCAGTGCGTTTGCACCCAAGCATTACCCGAAGGATATTATTCACTTTGCCAACACGCGGGGTGCCGACAAGATCATGTACGCCGGATATTTCCCAATGGGGCTTTCACTGGAGCGCATTTTCAGTGATATGCCAGACGTGCCGTTTAAAGATGAAGTCTGGCCGAAATTCCTTCGCGAGAACGCGAAGCGGGTGTTCAAGGTTTGACACCCGCTCGCCGCGCTAAGGGAAATAGACGCTAATAGACTCGACAATGCAGGCGGGCTTTTCGGCGCCTTCTGCCTGTATGACAATTTGCAACACCATTTTGATGCCACCTTTCGCTTCTTCCACCGATAACACGGT
>JAQXEB010000282.1 GCA_029251065.1 Luminiphilus sp. | reverse complement strand
CTCGCTGAGCGCGCAGTGCGCCTCAGCATCGACATGCGTCAGTAATAACTTGGTGCTTCGGGGGCCCACCACAGTAAAGCACTCAGTACGACCGCGGTAATAACCGCGATTAAAGCGGCTCGCGTGAAATGCACGGGAGCCTCTTTCCCCACTCGGTCAGCAAACGAACCTCGCCACATTGTCTGAATCATCGGACGCTTCTTTCGCCACTGGTACCACGCAATTGCCGCCACATGCAGCACCACGAGCCCCTGAAGAATTCTCCAGTTAGTCTCGTGCCACTCCGACGCTGCGTCGATCAAAACACCGTCAAAGGCATAGGCCAAGGGACCATCGAACGCAACATCGTCCACTGAAAAAAGACCAGACACGCCCTGCGCCAGAAGCACAAGCAACAGCGCAACCGTCGATAACGCACCGAGCGGATTGTGCCCCACCCCATCATCGCCCTGAGTCACATAGCGAGCGATTTTCCTTGGACCGACGACAAAGTTTGAAAACCGACTGTGATAACTCCCAACAACCCCCCAGATGAGGCGCGTCACGACCAGCGTAATGAGCACGTAGGCCACGTAACTGTGGATTTGCATGCGCCCGGTTTCACCGCTCCACCACATAAGACCCACCCCAACAGGAAAGGCCCAGTGGATCAGCCGCGTGGGCGCATCCCATACGGGATTGGAACGGGTCACTTCGCCATAACATCCAGTAGTGCACTGACCGATGCTTCAACGCCCAGGGTCACTGAGCCCTCGGGCTCAATTTTGAACAGTGGCGAGTGATGTGAGGGAATGGGAGCGCCGCCATTTGCGGCCGCCTCAAAGGCTTCGGCCGGTGTCCCACCCACCGCAAAATAGAGGCTGGGAATGTAAGGATCCGTCGTAAAGAAGCCAAAGTCTTCGGCACCCATGCCGAGCCGCTCACCATCGTTGAAAATCGAAGGTCCAAAGTACTCCCTCCAACCGCTCCGAATTTCTCTGGCAAACGCCGTATCATTGATCGTCGGCGGTGTGCCCTCTTGTTCACTAACGATGACCTCTGGCAACATTTCTTCAGGTAGACCCGCAACCCGGCCCATATTGGTAGCGACCCGTTTTATGCCATCCAACAACAACTGGCGGTCCTCTGGGCTCTCACTGCGAACGGTAATCTGTAGCTTCGCCGCGTCAGAAATGATGTTGTGCTTAGTGCCGCTGTGGAACGAGCCAACGGTGATCACACCAGGTCGTCGTGGAGGCAGGTTTCGACTGACAACGGTTTGCAAAGCCGTAACGATTTGCGACCCGAGAACAATAGGATCGACACCTGTATGGGGGCTGGCACCGTGCGCTCCGACACCCTTAATCAGTATGTCGACCGTGTCAGCACCAGAGTACGCGGCCGACAACGGTGCCGATATGCTACCGCTGGGTAAAGCGCTTGTAACGTGAAATGCCATTGCAAAATCCGGTTTAACCACCCGGTCCCACAAGCCGTCCTCCATCATGGCTTGAGCTCCAGCAACGATTTCCTCGGCTGGCTGTCCGAGCAACATCAATGTCCCTGACCACAAATCTTTCCTTTCCGCCATTAACTTAGCCGTACCCACTAGACTTGTGATGTGAACGTCGTGCCCACAGGCATGCATGACATAAACTTCGTTACCATCAGCATCGACTTGCTTCGCTTTAGACGCGTACGACAGACCGGATTTTTCTTGAACCGGCAGACCATCCATATCAGCGCGGAACATCACGGTCGGGCCAGGACCATTTTCTAACAGCGCAATCAAACCTGTGCCACCGATGCCTCGGTGAACGGTGTACCCCAACGCCTCTAACTCATCACCCAGCCGCTTGGCTGTCTGATCTTCCTTAAACGACAGCTCCGGGTTTTGGTGGAAGTGGATAAATAGATCTTTGAGCTGGCTGTCGTAAAGGCTCTGCACATCGTCTGACAGCGACGCTGCACCTGTGAATCCTGCACTCAAAAGAAGTGCGCTAGAAAGAACAAAAGAAATGAGGGGCTTGAGGTTTTTCATCGAAGACTTATCCTGCGTGTTGGTTAAGGGTCTTACGCATCCTGCACTAAATTAAACATCCATTCACCACCCGAGTAAGCTATGAATTTGAATAATGCACTGCTGAGCTTCATTCTTACTTTTTGTATCAGTCCCACTTGGGCAGAGGTCACCCCCACATTGAACAGCGACGCGATTAAGGCCACCTTTGGCAGCTACGGTGTAACTATTCTGAATCAGACAGAGTCGACGCGGGTCGCCAATTTGTACAGCGGTCACAGCGGCCGAGAAATCTGTCGGACACTGGCGGTGACTGAATTCGTATTACCAATGGACCCTAAACTGAGCCTTGAGCACGAAAAAATTCGCGCAGGCGGCAGCATCGGTGCCACGCTCAGAGACGCAGGTTTCAGCATCAACAAAAAGCTATTAATTAAGACGAAAATAGTGGCGGGGCCGGCCTTCAGCCAGCTTTCTAATCAAACCGTCGAGCCGGGAGCCCCACTGGCCACCCGAGTTTATGCCTTGTTTGCGCAAAGCAGCGAACGGACGATCCCCTACGCGATCATTGCCGAGGCGTACCATCCCGCGCACCAACCGCCGACTCATGAAGAGGTTTCAGATGCACCAGCACTCACAGCGGCTGCAGATCGGGCGCTATCGGCACTGCGCACTGCAATTGATCTTAGCCTTATGAAAAACCCAGCTGCATAACGAAGGTTAAGGGGATGCCAAACTGCTGTGCCCGCTGCGCCGCAGCGGTACGCTCATCACCCGACAGCGTAGCCACCCACAAATTTGCGGATCGTGCGCCAGATCGACAGTAGGCCAGCGTTTTTACATCCCCGCTCATGGCGTCCTCCATTGCAGCAAGGTCGTCGCCTGGGAACGACATGGCCGTCACGGGGTAACGAACAAGCGTGATACCTGCCGAACCACAGGCCGCTTCAATCGTGTCCATAGAAGGCTGATTCATTTCTTCGTCATCAGGTCGGTTACAAATCAGCACTTGGTAGCCCTGTCGCGCAAACTCGGCGACATCGCTCGGCTGAATTTGACCGGCGACGGCAAACGTATCGGTAAGTTCGGCAACTGGGGTCACGCGTGGCTCCTCTGGATTACTTTGGGTCGATGATATCGAAATTATCGCGCAGTACCTGAATAATTTCTGTTCTTGGGTCGTCCGAGACGTCAAGCTTTTCGCCCATGATGCGCTCAGCCACGCCAACATACGTCTTTGAGACGTCGAGCATCATCTGGGTCGGAAGCACGGTATTGCGGGCAAACTCTAGGCGCTCCTCCATGCGATTTTTATTCAGTAAAACGTCAGGGTCGGGTGCAAAGTTTAACAGCGCCTGTCTAAACCCTTCTTTACTGTTTTCAACAACGTGGCCTCTGGCAAAAGCATCACCATCCCAAATACGTGACGAGTCCGGAGTGCCCACTTCATCCATGTAAATAAGCTCCTCAACACCGTCTCGGTTTTGTGCGTAACCAAACTCGAATTTTGTATCCACAAATATTTGGTTAACACCCGCAAGTACCGTCTCAATCAACGAAAACCCAGACGCCAGCAAGCGCGCATAGTGCTCCACGTCCTGCTGCTCGCGAAACTTAAACGCCGCCCAATGGGCCTTGAGAACGGCCTGACTCACGTTGACATCATCGACTTCAGGGACGTCGGGAATACCGGACATCACCCCTTTGGTCGACGGTGTGATGAGTAACGAGTCCAACCGTTGATCACGAACCAGCCCGTCAGGCAGACGAACACCACAGAAACGCCTGTCGCCTTGCTCATAGGCTCGCCACATCGAGCCGGTAATGTACTGGCGTGCGATCGCCTCAATCATGACGGGCTTCGCGCGCTGTACAATCCAAACCAGAGGATGTGGCGTTTCCAAAATATGGCTGCGGGCCAGACCGGCTCGTTTAAAGGCGTCAAACCAATGTCCAGAAACGGCGTTGAGCGCGGCGCCCTTGCCCGGAACACCATCAAGTCCGCCCTCTGCACGCCACATGCACTCAAAGGCGGATAGACGATCACTAATGACCATGACCGCAAGTTCCGCACTCTCAGGAATGGGATACTGCCGCTCTCGGATTAGTCGCCGATTATCGGCCGCACTGAGCCAGTAAACAGCCCGCACCTTCCCCGAGTGGACCGGCTCAAACGTTCGGATGGGAAGGTCATCATTAACGGCGAGAACGCGCACAGGCTGCCTGATTCATTGATTAGTAATGAAACAAATTGTCCGATATATAGAAGTGTTTGACCAGCCGGCGTAGGACGCTATGCTTCGGTCTGAAAAAATTTAACCAATTCGGTCAGCGACGTCATAAGGATCATCGCCATGCGGTTAAGGCACACCCTACTTTTGCTCCCTGTCATTCTTGCGAGTGCGGCGTTTGCCGTCGACACCGCGCAGGCGCCTCTAGAAACTATCATTGTGACAGCCACGCGTCAGGCGACCGATGGAGCGGGCCTTGGGCAAGCCTGGGTAGACCTTGATGCCGACGCTGTGGAGGCCGTCGATGCACAGCACAGCAACCAACTCTTTAACCGAGTATCGGGTGCATGGGTCAGTCGAGGCAACGGTCAGGAGTCACTGATCTCACTGCGCTCACCTGTTTTGACCGGTGCCGGTGCCTGCGGTGCGTTTTTTACTGCAGAGGACGGCATCAACCTCAGAGCACCCGGGTTCTGCAACGTCAATCAGCTGTTTGATGCCAATCTTCTCCAGGCGGGTGGCGTGGAAGTCGTGAAGGGGCCGGCAAATGCAGTCTATGGCTCCAATGCGATGCACGGCGTTGTCAATGTGCTAACAAAAAGCGCAGCACAGACCGCCCAATCGATTGGCTTTC
>JAQXEB010000281.1 GCA_029251065.1 Luminiphilus sp. | reverse complement strand
CTATGCAAAGCCCGCTAATTGTCGCCCTTGATTTTTCGTCATTGGAGCAGGCTTTGACGTGCGCGCGAGCATTGGACCCGCGCAAGGTGCGCCTTAAAGTCGGAAAGCAACTTTTTACCAGTGAAGGCCCGCGTATTTTAGACGAATTACATCAGCTGGGTTTTGAGGTCTTTTTAGACCTTAAGTTTCATGACATTCCCAACACAGTTGCCGGCGCCGTATCAGCGGCGGCAGCACTCGGTGTCTGGATGGTGAATGTGCACGCTTCTGGCGGACGTCGCATGATGGAGGCCGCCGCAGACGCGGTCGCGCGAAGTGGTCAAGCGACGCAATTGATTGCGGTGACCGTCCTGACCAGCATGGATACGACAGATCTTTTGGAGCTGGGTATCGATGAGCCACCGAATCAACGTGTCGCGCGCTTGGCGACTTTGGCTCACTCCTGTGGACTTGCAGGTGTTGTCTGCTCCGCGCAGGAGGCACCATTGTTGCGTGCCAGTTGCGGAGATGATTTCGCCTTGGTGACACCGGGTATTCGCTTGCCTGACGACGCGGCGGGTGATCAGCGCCGTGTGGTCACACCCTGGGATGCGATGGAGGGAGGCTCGTCATACCTCGTTATGGGGCGTTCGATCACTGGCGCCGCAGATCCTGCCCGCGTTGTTGAGGGTATTCTTAGTCGGATTGAGTAAGCAAAATCGACCACCTTTGAGCCGTTCCGATGATTGGTCTGTGTGTCCAAGGTGTCGCGTTCTAATGTTATTTCAGAGCCACAGTGGCTCAGTGACAGAGGAGACGTTCACATGGTTTACAGAGAAAAAAGATCATCATTTTGGCTGACATTGGTCGCCGCACTCACGCTGACGTACTTTGCAGTTTTACCGGTCTATGGCGCGGAGACGGTTAATATCAATCGAGCAGACGTTAATACGCTGGCATCGCAACTGGTTGGTGTTGGACCGCAGCTGGCGAAACGAATTGTTGAATTTCGGGAGCGATACGGCGCCTTTAAGAGTGTCGAGGCGCTGTCAGACGTGAGAGGAATCGGGACCGTATTGAAAAAAAAAAATGAGCAACGAATTGTTCTCGAGTAACATTGAGGTGGGGCGTTTTTTATCGCCCCTTTTTTATTTGATCTGGTAGCATGCGCCCGGCGAAACGGAGGCAGCGTTGACAATGGATTATGATGTTTTTAACGGTGACGCAGACGGTATTTGCGCCCTGATTCAACTCCGTCGTGCTGACCCAAAGCCAGATGCTACGCTGATCACAGGGGTCAAACGCGACATCGAGTTACTTCAGCGGGTGCCCAGCCATGAGGACGGCCGGGTCACCGCATTGGATATTTCATTCGACAAGAACCGAGACGATTGCATTAGGTTGATCGAGGCCGGTGCGGACGTGTTTTTTTGCGACCATCACTTTGCGGGCGATGTGCCTGTACATGAGCGACTAACCGTTCTGATGAGTGCCTCACCTGAGGCGTGTACGAGTGCGCTTATCAATGGGCGCTTACGCGGTGAGTTTGCAGAGTGGGCGGTTGTCGGATGTTTTGGCGACAACTTAGACACGACCGCCGACACCATTATTGGAAAGATGGGCTATTCGGTGGATCGCCAAGCCCTACGACAGCTGGGTGTCTGTGTTAACTATAACGCCTATGGTGCCAGCGCGACTGATTTGCATATTGAGCCGGCCGCACTTTATCGGCGGATGCAGCAGCACAAGTCCCCAACCGCAATGATCAGTGACGATCGTGATTTATTTGAGATGTTGACCGATGCCTACCGTCTGGACATGCACTCCGCGCAGTCGGCACCTAGGGCGGTCGATGACGACGATCTAGTGGTGGTGTCCCTACCTGATGCATCGTGGTCGAGACGTGTTAGTGGGGTTTTGGGTAATGATTTAGCCAACCAATCTCCCAATACGGCGCATGCCGTACTGACCGATGTCAAAGGTGGCTATTTGGTGAGTGTGAGAGCGCCGCTGAACAATAGAACGGGCGCTGATGAGGTCTGTCGTCAGTTCGAAACGGGGGGGGGGCGCGCGGCGGCGGCGGGTATAAACCATTTACCGCGAGAGGAATTAGGGCGCTTTATTGACGCCCTTCGTCAACAGTTCGGCTAGCTGCTCTTTTTTGTCAGATGACTTTCGATCCGGGCGAGCGCATCCATAATGGATGTCTCGGTCGTGGTTTGTCCCTCTACTCCGGGTGTGGTCTGTCGGAAGCGTTCAAACAGCAGTAGCAAGTTGTCGATGACTGAGGCATCAAACGCTTGGTTGCGAAGCACTAGAGTCCGAGCGGAATGCTCGAGGGTGCCGTAGAAGACGTCGCGCATTTGCCAGACGGGAGTTGATGCATCGAATTCCTGGAGCCCAATACCTCGCTCGAGTATGGCGTCAAAGACGCGGACGTACTCTCGAATTTGCGGTAACTGGCGTCCGGTCTCACCCTGTCTTTCCCTCGCTCGCGAGGTGATCTCGATAATCTTGAAGTCGTCAATGAGTGAGTGTAGGTGGTAGTGAGCAAGCTCTTTGAGTTGCTGCGTCACAGAGCCGTGGGGTGAAAGTGCGGCTAGCGCGCCTCGCGTCAGCTCACGCCAGAATCGATCAACAACGGCTTCTAAAAGTTCCTGTTTGTTCTTGTGATAAAGATAAATTGTACCCTCGGCAATATCGGCACGCCGCGCAATCTCCGCCATGCGAGCACCGTCCACGCCAGATTCAGCAAATACAGCGGTTGCGGCGACGAGTAAGTTCTCTTCGCGCGCCTCTAATCGTTGCCGTTGTGTCGTATTCATAGTCAGTCCAGCTCGGCTGTTTTTGTTTCGAAAAACTGTTTCTGCGCAATGGCTTGTGGGCTAAACAGCAAGCGCTTATAGTAACCTGAGTCAGGCTCATTATTAATGAGCAGTAATCATGAGAATAATAGGGGAACATCACAGTGTCTGACAAGACCATTAAGATTGGCGGTGCAACCGGTTTCTGGGGGGAGACGGACATGGCAATGTCGCAGTTCTTCGCTGAAGGTGACCTTGATTACATTGTTTTTGATTATTTGGCCGAAATTACGATGTCGATTTTGGCGCGCGCACGCGCTTCCGATCCGAACTTAGGTTATGCGACGGACTTTGTTTCGGCCATTGTGAAGCCGAATTTACAGCGCATTGCGGACTCCGGTGTAAAGCTAATCAGCAACGCTGGCGGCGTGAATCCTGAGGCGTGTGGTGAAGCACTGCGAGAGAGCATTGCCGCTGCTGGGTTGAATCTGAAAGTAGTAGTGGTCACGGGTGATGACCTAATGCCTCACCTCGATCAGTTGAAGTCCTCTGGGGTTACCGAGATGTTCTCGGATGAAGCATTCCCCCCCGTGGACAAAATCGCGAGCGCTAATGCGTACATTGGCGGTTTTCCGGTAGCGGCAGCGCTGGCTTCCGGAGCGGATATTGTGGTTACGGGGCGCTGTGTCGACAGTGCCGTGACCCTTGGTGCGTGCATTTACGAATTTGGTTGGTCCGTCGATGAGCTCGACAACCTTGCTGCGGGCTCTGCCATCGGGCACCTCATTGAGTGCGGTCCGCAAGTTACAGGCGGAAACTTCACCGACTGGGAAAAAGTGGCGGACTCACTGTACAAGGTGGGCTACCCGATTGCTGAGATATCAAAAGACGGATCGTGCGATCTTTACAAGCCTACGGGCACGGGCGGCATTGTTAACAAGGGGACGGTGGCAGAGCAGCTTCTCTATGAAATTGGGGACCCCGCGGCTTATGTCGTGCCGGATGTTGTGTGCGATTTTACTCAGATCCTCCTCGAGGAAGTGGGTGAGAACCGAGTTCATGTGTCCGGTGCTCGCGGTCGAGGTGTCACCTCAAGCTACAAGGCGAGTATGACCTGGGCGGATGGTTGGCGTGCGGGTACGACCTTTTGGTGCATTGGGCGGCGAGCCGCAGACAAGGCCCGTATTTTCGCTGAAGAGGCTCTGGTGCGCACGCGAGCGAAGATTAAAGCAATGGGTGCTGCAGACTTTGATGACGTGGCTATTGATGTCATCGGTGAAGAGAGTTTCTGGGGAGCCCATGCGACGGCAACGTCGAGTCGAGAGGTAGCCCTTAAGGTGGCGTGTCGGCACCAAGACGCACGTGCTGTGGCCCTGCTGCTGCGCGAATTATCAGGTGTGGCGTTGGGTGCGCCTGCGGGCATGGCATTTTTTGCGGGCGCTCGCGCTAAGCCCTCACCCGTGATCCGTCTGTTTTCAACGCTCGTTGACAAATCATCGCTCGAGTTGAAGCTTATCGACGAGGCGGCAGAAACGGCGTTTATTCCACCGACTGCGCCGGTCGGTATCAGCGCGCCCTGTGAGACTGGTATTCCGGATATTGATGACAGCCCTGGATCTGCTCTTGTCGAGGTGCCACTTGAGACGCTCGCCTGGGGTCGTTCAGGTGATAAGGGCGACAAGGCCAACGTTGGTATTATCGCACGAAAGCCCGATTATCTCCCTTGGATCGCCGCAACGCTGACCGAGGCCTACGTGGCAGATCGCTTCGCGCACTTTATGACAGCGCCGGGTATTGATCGCTACTACCTACCGGGAACGTCGGCACTCAACTTCCTGCTGCATAACGCGCTGGGCGGCGGCGGTATCGCCAGTCTGAGGAACGATCCGCAGGCCAAGGCCTACGCGCAAGTACTACTGGACACCCCCATTATGATTCCACAACACCTTTTGGAGGCGTGATATGGCAATCCTCACCTCAACTGTGCAGCCCTCGAGCGATAGTTTTGAAGAAAATCGATCAAATATGGTCGCACTCATCAACCATTGGCGTGACCTTGAGCAGCGCACCATTGACACCTCGAATAAGCGGCTAAAAACCTTCCGGGCGCGCGGACAACTGTCGCCGAGAGAGCGTCTTGAACGCCTGCTCGATCCGGGTATGCCGTTTTTACAAATGCATTCAATGGCGAATTTTTGCGTTGAAAACCCTGATCAGGAAACCAGTGTTCCCGGAGCGTCGGTCATCGTGGGTGTTGGCTTTGTAGAGGGTGTGCGTTGCATGATTTGGGTGGATGACTCAGGAATTTCAGCAGGCGCTGCAACCGAGTCAACAGGCTTTGTATCGACCTCCATTCTAGAGATGTGCATGCGGCAAAAGCTCCCCGTCATTCATTTGGTCGAAAGTGCAGGCGCTAATCTTTTGAAGTACAAAGTTGAGTTGTGGTCTCGTTTTGGCAATGTCTTTCGTGATCTTGCAAGACTTTCTGCAGCGGGAATACCCACCATGGTGGTACTGCACGGGGGTTCTACTGCCGGTGGCGCCTACATGCCCGGCATGTCCGACTACGTCATTGGGGTTAAGGAAAATGGCATGGCGGCACTTGGTGGTGCCGCCTTGGTAAAAGCCGCGACCGGTGAAGAGGCTGATGATCGAGAACTCGGTGGTACAGAAATGCACTCGAGTGTCTCGGGTGTGGTCGAGTATTTGGTGGAGGACGACGCGCACGGGATTTTAAAGGCGCGCGAGGTCATGAAGAGTATCGACTGGAACAAACGAGTGACCTCGGTTGTGAGACGACCCTACGAGCCACCTCGCTTTCCTGCTGAAGAGCTTGCTGGCGCGATTCCTGTCGATCCGAAGGTTCCGTACGATGTGCGCGAGGTGCTGGCACGTCTGGTCGACGACTCGTCCGTCGAGGAGTTTAAGGCGCGCTATGGGGTGTCAACCGTTTGTGGGTATGCATCGATTACCGGCATTAGCTTTGGCTTTATCGGTAACAACGGGCCTATTGATCCCAATGGTGCGACGAAAGCCGCGCAATTTATACAGCTCTGTGACGCTGCAGACATGCCTATTTTGTTCTTCAACAATACGACGGGGTACATGGTCGGTACTGAGTACGAACAAGCTGGGATGATCAAGCATGGATCAAAAATGATTCAGGCGGTTTCTAACGCGCGCGTTCCAAAGATTTCGCTCTACATCGGGGCAAGTTTTGGGGCGGGCAACTACGGTATGTGTGGTTGGTCCTATCAACCGGACTTTTTGTTTGCCTGGCCCAACGCCCGGACAGGTGTGATGGCAGGCCAAAGCGCGGCTGACACGATGTCTGAGGTGGCTCGTGTCGGGGCGGCTCGAAAAGGGCAAGAGGCGCCTGAGGAGATGTTAGAGCAGCAAGCGGCGGCTATTCGGGCGCACTTTGACGCTCAAGAAGATGCGTTCTACACGTCGGGTCGTGTACTTGACCACGGCATTATTGACCCGCGGGATACTCGCAAAGTACTCGCGTTCTGTCTTGAAACCGTTTTGGAAGGTCGACTGCGAGAAACACGTGCCAATGCCTTCGGCATTGCGAGGATGTGATGATGGCTACACTACCTAAAACAAAAACCTTAGCGCTGTCGCTCGACGCGGGGTGGCTCACCGTCTGGTTCAATCAACCGGAACGCCGTAACCCATTAACAGACGAGGCTGTGGAGGATCTGGCCGCCGTTATTGAGTCGATTAAGGATCAGCGTGATATTCGAGGTATCACGATACGCGGCAAAGGTGGCTTTTTTTGCGCGGGGGGCGACCTTAAGGGGTTTAATGCGATGGCCACGGGTGCGACACAAGACGCGATGCGAATGAGTCGTCGTATTGGACACGTCCTTGCTGAGTTGAATGCATTACCGCAGGTGACGGTGGCCGTTATCGAGGGTGCGGCAATGGCGGGCGGCTTGGGTGTCGCCTGTTGTTGCGACGTTACGGTAGGGCTACGCGATGCTAAGTTTGGATTTTCAGAGACGCGAATTGGGATTACGCCCGCACAAATAGCGCGCTATGTGTTGCAAAAATGCGGTTACTCAACAGGTCGTCGATTAATGCTCACAGCCGCCCGATTTAAGGGTGAAGAGGCCGGAGCGCTGGGCGTTTTGGACTTTGTTGCGAGTAATACTGAAGAGCTAGAGGCCCTTGAGCAACGGGTTAAACAAGACGTGCTCGAGTGCGCGCCCGGTGCAGTGGCGGCGTGCAAAGCCCTAATCATTGGTATGCCGACAACGCCTGATGAACAGAAAGTGGAGTTTGCAGCTATGAACTTTAGTGGTTGCCTGCAAGGCGATGAGGGTAAGGAGGGCGTGGCGTCCTTCATCGAGAAGCGCAAACCTAACTGGCACACGGAGATTTAATAATGAAGGCACTGACAACCCTGCTCGTGGCCAATCGCGGAGAAATTGCGGTGCGCATTATGCGAACTGCGAAAACGATGGGCATGAAAACCGTTGCCGTTTACTCAGAGGCTGACGCAGATGCGATGCACGTGCGTGAGGCGGATCAGTCAATTTGTATTGGACCTGCACCGGTTGCGGAGTCTTATTTGCAAATCAATGCGATCCTCGACGCCGCGGATCGTACTGGCGCCGATTGCATTCACCCCGGATACGGCTTTTTGTCTGAGAACCAAGCGTTCGCATCGGCGTGTGAAGCGCGTGGCATTGAGTTTATTGGACCGCCAAACGCCGCCATTGAGGTGATGGGCGACAAGGCGCGTGCGAAGCGAGCCATGATAGACGCCGGTGTTCCTTGTGTGCCGGGTTATCAAGGCAATGATCAATCAAACGCGACACTGATCGCCGAGGCGAACAAGATTGGCATGCCCGTAATGGTCAAGGCTGCGGCTGGCGGGGGTGGTCGTGGCATGCGCTTGGTTCACGATGCTTCAGATCTGGAGTCGGCTATCGAGCTGGCCCAATCGGAAGCCCACAATGCCTTTGGATCCAGCGAATTGATTATTGAAAAGGCGGTGGTGCGTCCGAGGCATGTTGAGATTCAGGTGTTCGCCGATAAGTCGGGCAATACGATTTACCTCGGAGAGCGCGATTGTTCTATTCAGCGCCGCCATCAAAAGGTTGTGGAAGAAGCGCCGTGTCCAGTCATGACGCCCGAGTTGCGAGTGGCCATGGGGCAGGCAGCGGTCGAGGCAGCTAAGGCCGTTGATTATGTGGGTGCGGGAACAGTTGAGTTTCTGCTCGATGAGGCGGGTGAGTTCTATTTTCTTGAGATGAATACACGCCTTCAGGTCGAGCACCCAGTGACCGAAATGGTCACAGGCTATGATCTGGTCGAGTGGCAGATTCGCGTGGCACGGGGCGAAACTTTGCCGGCAGAACAGGACGATATTGAACTGTTTGGGCACGC
>JAQXEB010000280.1 GCA_029251065.1 Luminiphilus sp. | reverse complement strand
TGTGGTCACCATGTGCGTCGCAGGCGGGCAGGGCGCCGCTGGCTTGGTCGAGGCTTGCTAGGGCTTGTCACGCACGGCACTAAAAAAGGCGCCATTGGCGCCTTTTTTAGTGAGTTCTTATGGCTTGCTTGAATTAATCAGAGAATCGCCGGAAGCTGCTTGGTCAGCGGCATGCGCTCTTTTACAGCTTGGCCTGTTAGTGCGAAGCCGACTAACTCTCCTTCTGGATTGTGGAACAACGCTTTGACGTCTTGGCCATCCGCCTCAATGGTCCACTCACCCTCGGCGTCACGCGCCACAGGAGACACGCAGACCGGACAGGCTGGCGTCTTGATGGTGACAGGCATCGCCGGGTAGACCACGTGCGTGGGGTTCCCCGTGAGGGTGGCCGCTAGGGCGCGTGCTGCCGCCATCAAGGGCGCGACGTACACCAGAACCTGGCCCTCGACTTCGGCACAATCACCAATAGCGTACACATTGTCGACGTTAGTTCTTAAATAACGATCAGTCTTGATGCCTCTGCCGCACTCAATACCGGCATCGGCTGCCAGTTGCGTTCTCGGCCTTACACCGACGGCCGACAAAACCGCATCAGCCTCAATAGTCTCGCCGTTATTCAGGGTCACGGTGAACCCCTCTGCGGCGTGGTCAACGTCTGTAGCAAGCGGGCCAAAGTGGAAGCGGGCGCCTTTGTGTTCAAGCGCCTGCTGTACCGCTCGACCAGCGACCTCGGGGAGCAGCGTTGGCAAGCAATAGTTCATGGGATCAACCGCCTCAACGGTGAAGCCGCCATTGAGAAGATCATTTGTGAACTCACAGCCGATCAGGCCGGCGCCAATCACGGCGACTTTGCGACCGCCTTTGGCTGACAACGTGTCACGAAACTGTCGATAATCATCGAGGTCATTGACACCCATGACGTCTTCGACTGCATTGCCCCCCATGGGCGGGCGGATCAGTTCTGCACCGAGCGTCAGGACGAGGCTCGAGTAGCCAATGCGCTCGCCGCTCTGGAGTATCACTTCACTTTTGGGTGTGTCGATTGCCGTGACCACGGTCCGCGTCCGCACGGTAATGCCAAGATTTTTAGACATGTTTTCTGCGGTCTGCGTTGCGAGCTGCTCTGCGTCAAATTTCTTGGTATACCCCGTCGATATCATGGGTTTGGAGTAGTTCTCTCCGCCGTCTCGAGTGACGAGCGTAATGATGGCGTCGCCGTCGAGTTTCTTAATGGCGTTGGCGAGGCTGTAGGCGGCCAAACCTGAACCGATGACGAGAATGTGGTTGGTGGTGGGGGCGACCGCTGCCGGTGCGTCAGCTGTTTGATCGGATGCGTCCTCAGTGCCTGCAATGAGCTCAAAGTCGTCTTTACCCACACCGCAGTCGGGACAGGTCCAATCATCTGGAACATCAGCCCATTTAGTCCCGGCTGGAATGCCGTCTTCGGGCCAGCCCTCTTTTTCGTCATAGATTAATCCACAAACGATACATTCCCACTGGGCCATGAACATTCCTTAAGTTGCGTGCTGGTGTTTAGACGAATACTCAGCGATGAGTCGGAGGGAGTGTGCCTAAAATAGTGGCGCTCGTCATCCGCTTGTCGGACTAACGAACGACAAAGGGCCAAAAGCGATCACAGATTGAGTATCCAATACAGACTGGTAGTGCTTAACGCCGTCCATAACACCAGCGCCATGGTGATTAAGCGCGGGCAAATGGTGCGCAATGACTGCAGCGACATCTGTGAGCCAATAAGAAAGAGCGCAAGACAAAAGAGACTCTTGCTGATCATTGAAAATACGGCCGCGGTTGATGGCGCAAGCTGAAAATAACCGCCAACGAGGCTGGCCACGATAAAGCCGAGTACGAACAACGGGACACGAACTTCGTGCGCGCTGATTCGCTTCATGGTGTAGCTCGCGAGGATGATCAGTGGAATCAGCCACAAGATGCGGAGTATTTTGAGCGCTGCTGCCGTCTTGAGCGCCTCATCACCGTATGCGGCGGCGGCGCCAACCACGGAAGATGTGTCGTGAATGGCCATCGCGGCCCAGAGGCCAAACTGCTCTTGGGTTAAGCCTAAAGCACTGCCAATGGTCGGGAAAAGCACAATGGCGATGCCGTTAAGTACGAAAATAATGGTCAGCGTTTGAGCGACTTGCTGGTCTTTGGCGTTAATCACCGGCGCCATAGTGGCCACTGCGGTACCGCCGCAAACCGCGGTACCACTCGTCAGCAACTTGCCACTGACGTCATCGACGCGGCTGAGTTTCATCAAGACATAACCACTGATCAACGTCCCTAAAACCATGACCGAGACAATAACGCCGTTGGCTGAGCCGAGTGTGACGACTTCGCGAAAGGGGAGTGATATACCGAGGATGACGACACCGCTTTGCAAGGCGCCTCTGGACATCGCCGAGGCCTTTGCGAGGGGCGCTTTACCGATCACGACCGCAAGCGCGATCCCCGAAAAAAGTGCGAGTGCCGCCTGTTGTGAGAACACCGACAGCATCGCGGCAAGCGTGTAAGCAATAAGGATATTCTTTTTTGTCATATGCTGAGTATGACAGGCTCATCACGACTTTCCAGTCGCAAGAGCCTTTGTTTTAGGGAACTCAGTCGCGTTTAACGGGGGGTAAGGTCTCTGAGCGCAGATCTTCGATCGCCTCGTCCTGAGTTAGCCGGTAAATAAGGATCGCTGCACGTTTAATAGCCAGTGCCATAGAGTCGAGTTCGAGGCTTTCATTGGGGGTGTGTCCGCCCTTGCCGAGCGCGCCCAAGCCGGCTAATGCGTCGGTATAGGGTGCAACGAAAGAGATATCAGCAGCCCCGCGTTTCAGTGGATCCCAGATCTGCATTGTGCCGCGTCCCAGTGCTTCATTGACTGCAGAGAGTTTCTGCGCAAGTTGCCGATTTCCCGCTGACGGCGGCATTGGGGGATAGCTGTCGACGAAACGGATGGACGCAGAGGTTTGAGGGAGGTGCTGAGCGACCACGGACTGCATTTTCTGCTTGGCACTGGCGAGTTGTTCTACGGAAAGTGCGCGTATGCCCCCGTGCACGACCGCCTGATTAGGAACGACGTTGGTCTTCCCAAAGGTGGTCCCTCTATTTTGACCACTGTCATAGGTAACAGCGGTACCGCCCTGTATGGTCCCCGCGTTAAACGTGAGGCCGTAGTCACCTTTTACTTCGTCGTAAAAGCTATTGAGAATACGCGCGGCTTCGTTAATGGCACCGGCGCCCACTGATGGACTAAAGACCCCTGATGAGTGTGCCTGCTTACCGGAAACCTCCAGCATCCAGCTGCTTGAACTGCGTCGAGCAATGGTGGCCCAGTCAGTCCCCTCCGAGGTAATACCCCCCTCAAAGCCCAGTGTAATGTCGGCCCATTTGCCGGCGTCGATCAGGTCTTTTCGGCTGACGGAGAGCGGCCGTCCGGTTTTCTCTTCATCACCGGTGTAAGCAACCGTTACGGCAATATCATCAAGCGCGCCAATGCTTTGCAGCGCTTTAAGTGCATAGACGATCACGGCATTGCCATCTTTCATGTCGGCGATCCCCGGACCCTGGCCAATGTTACCCTCGCGCGAAAAGGCTTGAAACGCATCATCAGCTTCAAAAACAGTGTCTAAGTGACCGATAAGTAACAGCTTTTTACTTTTTCCGGGCTTGTTTGCAAACAGGTGACCTGCACGGTCGATCTCCGGTGGCATTTCGATCCAACGCGAAGAAAGCCCGAGCGCGTCTAGCTCTCGCGCCATGACGACGCCAACTGCTCGGACACCCTCATGGTTCATCGTGCCACTGCCAATATTGACGGTTTCCTCAAGGAGGGCAATGGCGCCCTCCTGGTGGGCATCAATCCAGTCGACCATTGCGCTTTCTTTTGCAGACAGCGAGGTTTCAGGCAATGCCGTCGCCTGAGCGTAAAGTGGAGTAAGGACGAGAAGCGCCCCGTTAATAAAGGTACTGGTTTTTAAAAAAGTCATAAAACGGTTCCTGCTTTCTAGCGAATGCTATGTTGTGTTTGACCATGCCACCAGACGCGAGGCGCCTCTGCGTCCCCCGTCACGGTCTCAGCAAGATCACTGGTGCGATAAAGACGGCCATTAATCATCACGTGTGTGATTTGATCGGTCGTTTTTATATTGTCCAACGGATTACCGTCCACAATCTGTAAGTCTGCCAGCTTACCGGGCTCTACCGATCCTAAGTCGGCCGCCATTCCAAGGTACTTTGCGGGATTGATGGTGGCTGTCGATAACATTTGCATCGGACTCATACCGCCTTCGGCAAAGCTCCACATTTCCCAGTGCGTGGCAAGACCTTCACGCTGTCC
>JAQXEB010000279.1 GCA_029251065.1 Luminiphilus sp. | reverse complement strand
GGCCAACGGGCAAGCCATTGACCAGCCCTGCGGGCAAACTGATTGCAGGTAACCCGGCTAAATTTGCGCCAATGGTAAAGACATCTTCCATGTACATATCGGTGATCGATTTGCTGGTGTCGTTGAGGGCAAATGCCGTGTTCGGCGCAGCGGGTCCTGCAATGACGTCTACCTCATTTAAAACGCTGTCATATTCTTGCGTGATAAGGCGTCTGACTTGCTGGGCTTTCATAAAGTAATGATCGTATGAAGCGGAGGACAGGGTGAAAGTGCCAACGAGTATCCGACGTTTTACTTCAGCGCCAAACCCCTCTGTCCGAGACCTAAAATAGAGATCTTGAAGGTCGTTTGGCGCCTCACAACGATAGCCGTAACGCACTCCGTCGTAGCGAGACAGATTTGCTGACGCCTCAGCGGGCGCAATCACGTAATACGTTGACACGGCTAAATCCGTGGACGGCAAAGAAACCTCTTTGATCGTGGCGCCTGCGCGCTCTAGCTCGCGGATTGCAGTATCGATTGCGGTTGCGACCTCTGTATTGAGGTGGCTTGAAAAGAATTCTTTTGGAACGCCGACACGAAGTCCAGCGATCGGGTGATCTAAGGTGTCATGATAGTTCGGCACCGGGGTGTTATCGCAGGTGGAGTCGAGTGGATCATGCCCTGCCATTGCATTGAGCACGAGGGCACAATCTTGCGCTGAATGTGCCATGGGCCCAGCTTGGTCCATAGACGATGCGAATGCGATCATCCCGTACCGAGAAACGCGACCGTACGTCGGCTTCAAGCCGGTGATTCCACAGAGGGCAGCGGGTTGTCTGATCGATCCGCCCGTATCAGTGCCTGTCGCAAAGGGAACCATTCCAGCCGCAACGGCCACTGCTGACCCACCGGATGAGCCGCCGGGGACTCGCGTCACATCCCAGGGATTCTTGCACGCACCAAACATGCTGGTTTCGTTCGACGAGCCCATTGCAAACTCATCCATGTTGCACTTGCCCAGGTTGATCATTCCTGCGTCTTTGAGCTTTTGGACTACAGTCGCGTCGTAGGGTGGAACAAAATCAGCGAGCATTTTAGAGCCGCAGGTGGTGCGCATGCCTTGAGTGCAAAAAATATCTTTGTGCAACATGGGTATGCCAAGGAGCGGAGAGTGCTCTCCCTTCGCTCGTTTTGCATCGGCCTGATCCGCATTGGCAAGAGCTTGATCTGCTTCAAGACAGACAACTGCATTCAGTTGAGGGTTCAAGGTGTCGATTCTTGCCAATGACTGTTCAACAAGCTGCCGACTCGATACCTCACCCGTTTTTAAGTCATGGCTGAGGGTGGCAATTGACTTGAACGCGAGGGGCATCAGTCGATCACCCTCGGGACTAAGAAGTAATTTTCTGCCTTGGACGGCGCATTCTTCATGAGGCCCTCACGCCCCACTAACGTTGCCACGCTGTCGGTCCGAAGAGGCTGATTGGCGGTACATGGGTTGACCATCGGTGCAACACCTTGGGTGTCGACAGATTGGAGGGCATCAAACAGCGCAAGCGTCTGATTGAATTCGGCGGTGACGTTTTCGATGTCGTGTTCTGAGATCGTAAGACGCGCTAGGGCAGCGACGTCTTTCACGGTTGATGCCTGAGTCACAGTAAATACCTGCTTGGTGCGTTTATGGGCCGCAAACTAACACACTTCCAGCTTGCTCAAAAACTATCGCATTGTTACATTTCATTTAGTAGGACGCTGTCTTGGCCAAGGTCGAGCTTCCGGGGTAACACCCCAGCGCGTGAGACGAGGGTGGCTCGTTATCAGCGACAGTGACCGTTTACCTATCCACGGGCTAAAAACATGTTTAAACGCTTGCGAGGGATGTTCTCAACCGATCTATCGATCGACCTCGGAACAGCAAACACTCTAATTTACGTGAAAGACAGAGGAATCATTTTAGATGAGCCCTCGGTTGTAGCGATTAGGGTACATAATGGACAAAAATCAATTGAAGCGGTCGGTACTGAAGCTAAGCGAATGCTTGGAAGAACGCCCGGAAATATAACTGCGATTAGGCCGTTGAAGGACGGGGTTATCGCAGACTTTCAGGTGACCGAAAAAATGCTACAGCACTTTATTCTCAAAGTTCATGATACTCACTCGGGTTGGCTCCGGCCCAGCCCGCGGGTTCTCATTTGTGTGCCTTGTTTATCGACGCAGGTTGAGCGAGAGGCGATACGCCGGTCCGCCGAGGGCGCGGGTGCGCGAGACGTCCGACTGATCGAAGAGCCCATGGCGGCTGCCATCGGTGCCGGGCTGAAGGTCGAAGAGGCCGTTGGTTGCATGGTGGTGGATATTGGCGGTGGCACGACGGAAATTGCGCTTATTTCACTTAGCGGCGTGGTTTACCGCGACTCGATTCGCGTGGGTGGCGATCGTTTCGATGAGGCGATTGTGGCGCATGTCCGTCGCCGCTTTGGCTGTTTAATTGGCGACTCGACGGCTGAGCGAATTAAACAAGAAGTTGGCTGCGTTTGGGTCAGTAGCGAGCAGCGAGAAATCGATGTTCGCGGACGGCACCTTGCTGAAGGCGTTCCACGAACGTTTACCTTAGGTAGCGCTGACGTCATGACAGCGCTCGAAGAGCCCGTCGACGCGATCATCCGAGCTGTTCGCATGTCGCTCGAGCAGTCGCCTCCTGAGCTGGCTGCTGACATTGCTGAAAATGGCATTGTGTTGACGGGCGGGGGAGCGTTGCTGCGCGATTTAGACGCGCGTATTGCTGAGGAGACCGGATTACCCGTTGTGATTGCTGAAGACCCTCTGACCTGCGTTGTTCGCGGCGGTGGTATGGCCCTTGAGCTGATGGACTCCTATTCACTGGATCTCATGTCGACCGAGTAAGTTTCTGGGTTCGATAC
>JAQXEB010000278.1 GCA_029251065.1 Luminiphilus sp. | reverse complement strand
TTTGGCTTTATTTAGTCCTTGGCTTCATACGTCCGATCCTGATGGGTAGCTGGGCCGAGGCCGTTCCATTCGGCATCTTCCCTCACCTTGACTGGACCGCGGCGTTTTCACTTCGCTACGGAAATCTCTTCTACAACCCCTTCCACATGTGGAGCATCTTCTTCCTCTACGGATCGGCGGTGCTGTTTGCAATGCACGGCGCCACCATTTTAGCGACGAGTCGCTACGGGGCTGACCGTGAGATTGATCAAATTACAGACCGCGGTACTGGCGCAGAACGAGGCGCGCTGTTCTGGAGATGGACCATGGGCTTCAACGCCTCCATGGAATCGATCCATAAATGGGCCTGGTGGTTCGGCGTACTGACCTGCGTCACCGGCGGTATCGGCATCATCCTAACAGGCACCGTCGTTGAGAACTGGTACCTATGGGGTATGAAGCATGGGCTCGTTCCCATCTATCCAATGGTCGGCGAAGCCGTCGTCGATCCGCTCATGACAGGGGGTGCGCAATGAAAACGCTAACGACCAAACTACTGACCACTGTCGGTCTGGGTACTGCACTGCTCTTAGGTGGTTGCGAGATGCCCCCACCCGAGTCTAGCCAATGGGGCTATCGTGGAACAGGCATGGAAGGTTTGTATGACCCCGATCGACTCCAGGACGTGGCCGACAAAAACGTTGTGCCCGACGCGATTCCTGCGGTCCCTGCCGTGGGTCCAAAAGCCAGTGATATCTATAAAAACGTACAGGTTCTGGGTGACCTCTCCGTCGGCGAATTCACACGTCTGATGGTCGCAGTCACACAATGGGTCTCTCCAGAAGAAGGCTGCAACTACTGCCACGTCGCAGGCGAGGGGTTTGAAGCGGACACGCTGTATACCAAGAAAGTCGCTCGCGTCATGATCCAAATGACCCAAAACGCGAACGAGAACTGGGATCAGCACGTCGGTGGTGCAGGTGTGACTTGTTATACCTGCCACCGCGGCAAAAATGTTCCTGAGTATGTCTGGAACATCAACCCCGGACACAAAGTTGCCAGTGGTATGAAAAATCAAATGCAAAACGTGTCGTCAGTCGCGGCAGGTTTGAGCTCACTACCGGTTGACCCCTTCACTCCGTACCTACTTGATGATCGCAATGGAAGGCACGCAGGTACCACCGCGTTACGTGACGGCGGCGGTGTATCGATGAAAGAATCAGAGTGGGGCTACAGTCTGATGATGCACTTCTCCGATTCACTTGGCGTCAACTGCACGTACTGCCACAACTCACGCGCCTTCTTCTCTTGGGATGAGAGCGCGCCAACTCGAGTGCGTGCATGGCACGGCATTCGTATGGTGCGAGAAATGAACAACGAGTACGTCGAGCCGACCACTGATTGGTTGCCGCCTCACCGTCTCGGCGCGCTCGGCGACGCACAAAAAGTTAACTGTGAAACTTGTCACCAAGGGGCCTACAAGCCACTTCTTGGCGCCAATATGATTAAAGACTACCCAAACCTTGCTCGACTGGCCGCAGCTGAACCTGAGGCGACCTTGGACGAGAGCATGGATATGGATATGCCGGAGTCGCAGGGCGACGTATCGGCAGACATGACGACGGGTGGTGATCAATAAGCTTGGCAGAAAGCGAATGAATACTCAGGTGAGGGCCTCTGCTCTGCCCTCACTACCACACCTAAGTGTGGACTTATCTACTCGGGGTTGTGTGCTCGCACAGGCATTTCTCCGGGAAGATCATCAGACCCCCGATGCACCTGCATCAGAGGCCCGATGAAGAACGTCGTATTTTGGTATTTATTACTGAGCTGCGACAGATCGTGACTATTACATGGGAGGTAAAACCATGAATGACGAAACAGTAGGGCCTTCAGGACTCACTCACGCGGAAGCGAAAGAGTTTATGAAGTCTTATGAAATCTGGATGTGGGTATTTGTAGGAATCGCCAGTCTAGCTCACTGGGCAGTATGGGCCTACAAGCCTTGGTTTAATCTTTAGAAACCAGGCACATCTAAAAACCTTGCGACTGTCCAGCACAGTAGGATCGTCGTGACTCTAAATGGAGAGATGAAATGATTACAACACAAGGAATGTCAAGAATCTGGATGATTTTTGACCCCCGCCGGGTATTAGTGGCACAGGGAGTTTTCCTTTTCTCTGTAGCAGTTCTGATTCACTTCGTCCTGTTGAGCTCTGAAAAGTACAACTGGCTCGTTGAATTTGACGCTGCACCCGCTAGCTACGCGCAGGCGTTACCGCCGGCACGGCAATAAGTGCCGTCATAACATCGGGCCCCTTAAAAGGCCCACTTTTTCCGACCCACGCAACGACTGCCCCCAGACGTTGCAATGTGAACTAAATCGGGACTTCGCGATCACCCTGCCCCCAGAGCTACGATCGTCGATCTCCACCCGACTTGCTCAGTTCATATGTCCTTCCCCAAGGAGTGGGTCTTTTTACTCTAACCACATCATATTAGCTAGCCTTATTCTGAACGTATGACCACCGACTCCAACATCGTGTCGTTTGATAACGAGCCTTTAATGCTCGTCGACACCAATGACGTCGTTATTGGTTACGAAGAAAAGGCATCTGCGCACCAGGGTGAGGGCCAGCTCCACAGGGCGTTCTCCATCTTCCTTTTGAACGACTATGACGAAGTACTTCTGCAACAACGCAGCAGTCTAAAACCACTCTGGCCTATGTACTGGTCAAACACCTGCTGCAGTCACCCAAGGAGGGGCGAGACCTTAGCTCAGTCCACAACACGCAGGCTTCGAGAAGAACTCAATCTTGAGGCGCCGCTAAAGTATCTGTATAAGTTTCAATACCACGCACGCTACGAAGCCGCCCTTGGCAGCGAGCATGAGCTATGCTCCGTATTCGTGGGCCATGTTCAGGGACGACCCAAACCTAAGTTTAATCAAACAGAGATTGCTGACACAGTGTGGTTACCCATCACTGAAGTGAATGAATGGCTGTCGAATGACCAGATTAGCACGACACCCTGGTTCGCACTGGAATGGAAGCAATTACAAGACGACCATGCTGCCGAACTTAAAAGGGCACCAAGGGCCTAGAGCCAACGAAATCTCGGCGAGGAATCTGACCAAAAGTGCGGCAAGGCTGAGCGGCCCAGAGTAGTAAGATGAACCGAGCTGCCCTGCTTCTGTGTGTAACCCTGATTCTCGAGAGACTCTAACAGTCCAAGCACCTCGGGCTGCGCCACCATCGAAACCGGCACCTCGGTATTGCACATCAACCGTCGCATCACCGATCGTCGCGTGACCTCAAAGTCAGTGGCGTCAATGATGTATTGGGTGGCCAAGTGTCCGCGATCAAGTGCCATGTGCCACGCGTCCATATCGATGTAGTTTTGCGCGACAATATCACCCACCTCGCTAACCGCACCCAGACCCACGCCCAAGGTTTGCGATACACGGGTTTCTGCATAACCGAAGGCACTGTAACTTAAGCTGCCTTCTCGCTGCGCCGTTGCCAGTTTATGACCGGGGCGAACGAACGCGTTCAATCCAACCCAGTCATAACCCTCTTCCTCAAGTCCCACTGCGACCGCATTAAAAATAGCGAGCTTCTCAGCGAGACTGGGCATCGCGCGTTCATCGATCGCTGCCTGGTGCGGAAACTGCTGTGGTCTGCGCGTATACTGCTGACACACGAGCATGTCAGGCCCCAACTCAGCGATCAGCGCAATGCTACCTTTAATGGTTTTCGATGTTTGACCGGGCAAACCAAATACGAGGTCCATGTTGATACTGTCGAAATTCATTTCTCGGGCAATGCTGTAAACGTCTTCGAGAAGACTAAATGATTGTGTCCGACCGAGTTCATTTTGAACCTTGGCGTCTACATCTCGAACCTCAAGATGTAAATTCCTAACGCCCAGACCGTGCAGTAACTCCAACTGATACCGGGACGTTCTTCGCGGATTAATTTCCATTGAAATTTCAGCGTCTGGCGATACCGTGAATGCGGTGTGTATCGAACCCATGAGCCTGGCCATTTGGCCATCGCTCAAATAATTGGGCGAACCACCCCCAATGTGAATCCGGTTTATCAAGAGTGCGCCCCTTGATGACTGAGCCATCAGAGAAAGTTCTGTGCTCAGCGAATCCAGGTACCGATCGATTGCCCTGTGATCGTGCTCAATGATGGTGAGATGATCACAACTCAAGCAACGACTCGGACAGAAAGGTATGTGCACATAGAGCGCTGTTGCGTCTTCTTGCGTGCTTGTTAAAGCGTCTGAAAGCTGAACATTTGCGCGATCGTCCACTATCGAGACGGCGGCACCAACAATCGCATGCGGACTATCGTGTCGATCAAAAATATCGTCTAAGCCTGGCAGCTTTTGGTTTGACCATTTCATGTTTACTCCCCCCCCCCCCTAATACCGCGTCAATCGCTGGCTGGGTTCGACGGCGGCTCGAAAGCCAAGGACCGAAAACAAAAGCGCTGCAGAAGCACCAGTCAGTTGCAGGCTAAAACACCATACCCACTTTCTCACATTATGCCTCGGTCTCTGGCTCGTCAAGCAAAGTTGGGTGAAATAATGCAGAACCGGAAAGCTAGACATCATCCTTGACGTCTCGCACCGCTCGCAGCGCAGGTGCGTTTCCTTTGGCCCACGACCAAAGCGCAGCATCATTGAGTGGAAACATCAGAAAAAGATGCTCAATTGACGCTAACAGCATCAAAGTTGCGATTAAATACAAGGATAGCTGCTGCGTGAGTTCAGCCCCTGCGGACGCACTGCCGAAGATCGAGTAGGTCACGTAAAATCCCATCAGGGTCGACAGTGGTAAAAAAATACTGAGTCGGTCGGTCTTCAAGTACGACACGAGATAGTGCAAGTGCTCCGGTAACCAACGCTCATTAAACGCCCGAACCCCGAGAAACAAGTTTAGCTTTGCACTCCAGCGCATCAGCCAAAGCACCGTGAGCGTGTAAAAGGCAGTCGGGTTCACTTGACCTAAACTCATCACTGCCAAAAGCCCTACCGAAAGCAGCACACACACTTCGTGGTAAATCGTTGTGGCAACACCCCCTTTGAAACGCTCCCACATAGTGGCGTTTTTTTTACATACCTCGTGATTCGGTCCGTTAACGTAGCCCAATAAGTAACTGACCTCGAGCCAGCCCCATATCAGGAGTCCCAACATAAATCCCACTGCCGCGGCCAAAGGCTCGCTCGAATTGACAGTAAGGGGCACCAAACACCATGCCAGAAGCGCCAGAATTGACAGTATTATAAAGCCCATCCGCGCACGCTCGTGTGGCTGATGGACTAGCAATAAAGCAAGCCCGGTCAACAACCACCATGAAGAAACCGCAATGACTAACGCCAGCAGCAACATGGACTAAGGCTGCTCCTGTTCTGCAATATCGAAGGCGTGCGCGCGGTCAAAGAGCGCGCGAAACTCGCGATAGTTGTCGGGCCCGAAGGCTTCGATGGCGATCCAGTAACCCGTGAGATCGTCAAGTAAAATAAGCCCACCCGCGGCGGTCAGCTCAAGAACGAACTGAGGCTCGCTCTCAATCGATCGAGACACTCGCTCACGAACAAGGGTACGCATAACACCGCGAACAAAGCTGCC
>JAQXEB010000277.1 GCA_029251065.1 Luminiphilus sp. | reverse complement strand
CTATTGATTGGATGCGATAGTTGTTACTAATATATTGATATAATTTGATAGTAAAAATCTATCACCTATACGGAGCGATGACTGTGCAGCCAAAACTCAACCTCAGTTTGCGTCAATTGGAGTATTTTAAGACGATTAGCGATGCCGGAAGCTTCCGTGGCGCGGCTGAGCGATTGGGCGTCACTCAGCCCACATTAACCGCGCAAATCGCAACGCTCGAAGAGTCTTTGGGTGTGAAGTTGTTCGAGAGAACCCGCTCAGGTGCCACACCGACTGTGGCGGCGCGCGAGTTGATGCCGGTGTGTCATCGCATTCAAGAAGAGGTGCAGAGCTTTGTCGATACCGCGCACGGGTTTTCTGGCGGGGTTGCGGGGACCTACCGTATCGGAGTCACACCGACGCTTGGGCCCTACTTACTCCCCCAAGTTCTCCCGGAAATTCATAAGCGGTTTCAGGAACTTCGGCTGTTTGTTCGGGAGGGTGTGCCTGCCGAGCTGAGTCAGGATTTAAGAAGCGCGAAACATGATCTTATTCTCTCCACCCAGCCGATCGCGGAATCGGGGCTCGAAGTCAGCCCGCTGTTTAGGGAGCCCCTCAAGTTGGTACTGCCGTTGGACCACCGGTTGGCAAGTAAAGACGTGATCAATCGAACGGACCTCATGGGTGAGGAAGTGCTGACACTGGACGAGCACCACCTTTATCACCGCCAAGTGACCGAGTTGTGCCAGACGCTTGGCGCGAATACACGGCGCGACTTTGAGGGGACGTCGCTCGACACGCTGCGACAGATGGTCGTGATGGGCATGGGGATTACTTTTTTACCCGCCTTGTACGTCGCCTCTGAGATCCGAGAGACCGATCCGCTCAGGGTTGCAGACGTTTTTGGCGTGAACATGTACCGCGACCATGCACTTGCCTGGCGAAGTCGCTCACCCGCGCGTCCTCTGTTTCGGCGCCTTGCGCAAACGATCCGTGAGTTAGTGCCGAATACGGCAGCGAGTGAGCTTCGTGTTTTATATTAGTGCGTCAGAGGCTTGCCGACCCCGTAGCTTGCTAGGATAGTGACACCCACCTTATTGAGAGAGCCACCTAATGAGTTACGAATCGACAACGCCATTTATCCATGTCGCCGTTGCGCACCATTGCCTCACGATTGAGTTCCATCGTCCTGATGCGCTTAACGCGCTGAGACCCGAAATGTTGTCCGAGTCGGCTCGGTTGGTGCAACAAGGCAGTGACGACGAAGAGGTGTCGGTCATTGTACTGCGCGGAGCGGGACGCGCGTTTTCTGCAGGCGTTGACTTGAAGGTGCTGCAAGGCATAAAGCCTGAGGGCGGGATTATTGGTAACGTTTTCGACGAGCCTGCGGCGCTCTTGGCGGCGGCTATTCGTGACGCCGGGGTTCCTGTCATCGCACGCGCGGTGGGTGCTTGTTTTACTGGTGCGCTAGAAGTGGCCCTGCACTGCGATTTTGTCTACACCACTGACTCATCAAAATTTGGCGACACCCACACAAAATTTGGTCTGCGCCCGACGTGGGGAATGTCCCAGACACTGTCGCGCGCTGTCGGCCACCGACGTGCCCGGGAGCTTTCGTTTACCGCGAAAGTTTTTTCAGGCGTTCAAGCGGTTCAATGGGGTGTTGCTAATGCCAGTTTTGAGACTCCAGAGGCTTTGGATGAGGCGTTGTCAGAGACCTGTGCGCGCATTGTCGGTAACAGCTCCGAGGCGGTTGCTGCGATGAAAGATCTCTATCGTCTGGCCGAAAAAGAAGGTGGAATTCGCGCCTCGCTCGACGCCGAGAGCACGTCGAGTTACACGATTTCTGACACCGAAAAACGGCTATCAAAGTTCTAGTTTTAAAGGGGCTCTACCCCCTCGGAGTAGGGGTCTAAATTACACCTATTGCACTCGAATAATTTTGGGGTTAATTTCGCGAATTCGTTGGGTGGAGTTCGCGATGACCGCCGTTAAAAATTTACTTGAAACCTTGTACCACGAAGTCATTCCAATGAAGGGGTTTGAGGAAAAACTCGAGGTCCTTAAAGCCGGTGACCGAGTGGGTATTACCTGCTCGCCCAAGCAGGGCTTGCAAGTCACCTTAGACACCGTATCGCAGCTTTCGTCGCGAGGGTTCATGTTGACGCCGCACATCGCCGCGCGCCAAGTCATGAATCGACAGCACCTTCGAGACATTGTCGCGCAGCTGAGTGACAGTGGAATCACCTCAATCTTCGTCCCCGGCGGCGATCTTGACTCGCCCATGGGTGACTACGACAGTTCCGCGGCCGTGCTGCGAGATCTCAGTGAAATGGACCATCCCTTC
>JAQXEB010000276.1 GCA_029251065.1 Luminiphilus sp. | reverse complement strand
CGATTTTAACGTGTCATCTACCGCACAAAGTCTCTTTACCTCTCAACCGGGTATTAGCAAGCAGATTCGTCTGCTCGAGGGCGAGCTCGGTGTTGAGATCTTTGCTCGTAGTGGGAAGCACTTGACCCATATTACGCCGGCCGGCGAAGCGATTATTGATATTGCCGGAGAGATTTTGCGAAAAACTGAGTCGATAAAGCGTATCGCTCAAGATTACTCAGACAACGTGGTTGGGCGCATGTCTGTTGCCACAACGCACGGGCAAGCCCGTTACGTATTACCCGAGTCAATCTCAAAGTTTGTCCGGGAACACCCGGATGTTTCACTGGAAATGAAGCAAGGGAGCCCACAACAGATCGCGGAGATGGCGGCTAAAGGCGCTGTTGATTTTGCCATTGCGACAGAAGCCGTGCAGCAATATGCCTCGCTCGTGTCCCTCCCTTTTTTCCGTTGGACCCATTGCGTGGTGGTGCCGAAAAGCCATCCGTTGACAGACGTCGTCGACCCAACACTTGAGCAGGTCGCTCAATACCCCATTATCACCTATACCGAAGGCTTCACCGGGCGTTATCGCATCGATGAGGGCTTCGAGGCGCGTGGTTTAATTCCTAACTACGTTGTGACAGCCGCTGACGCAGATGTGATTAAGACGTACGTTCGACGAGGCCTCGGTGTCGGTATTATTTCGACCATGGCCGTTGAAGAGTTGATTGATGATGACTTGGTAAGAATCGGTACCAATAAGTACTTCTCGCCCATGCTGTCTTGCATTGCCTTTCGACGCGGCACCTTTCTCCGAGGGTTTATGTTTGCCTTTATCGAACAGCTTGCGCCTCATCTGAGCACTGATTTTGTGCGGCATGCGATGTCAATTGCCGATCCTGAGGAAAGGCACGAGTTCTGTTCAAGGCTCGATGTTCCTCGGATTTAGGCGACAAACGGCACAAAAATACGGCAAATGGGTGAGGTTTTTTAAATAACATCTATGCGAGTATGTTCGAGGTCATCGGAAATGATTCGTGTGCGTATGATCTCTAGCGCCGGTTATTTTTTGGCTTACGACCTTGGTCGCACTCCATCAGAGACGTAGGAAAGAGAATGGACTTAACACCTGATAATAATTTAGAGCCTACACTGACGAACCCTTTTGAGGTGATCGGTGATACTGAGCGGCCCACCACTGAGTATGAGCTCGCCATTGCACGCGGTCTCGAACTGCAGCGATTGCCCACAACCGCGGCGACCGGTCGAAATATTCAGCGCCAGCACAGCAAAAATCGCATGACTGTCTGGGAGCGTGTTCACTTTCTTGTCGACGAAGCGCCCACCATTCTTTATCAAAATTGGGGTCCAAATATGGACGGGGCGTCGCTTGTGACGGCCATTGGTAAAATCGACGGGCGTGACGTCGCAATTTATGGGCATGACTTTACGCTTAGAGCCGGCTCCATGGATGCGACGAATGGCGAGAAACTGGCTCGGCTTTTTGAGGTCGCAGGTCAGCGCAAGATTCCACTAGTGGGATTAAACGATTCGGCTGGTGCATACATTCCCGCAGGGGTAGGTGGGCTAGACGGTTACGCAGAGGCATTCACAGGTCTCAGAAAGATCTCGGGTGTTGTGCCAAGTATTATGTGTATGTTCGGCTTTAATGCCGGTGGTGGAAGTTATTTGCCGCGGCAAGGTAGCTTTCTTATTCAACCTCGCGATACGTTTTTTGGTTTGACAGGGCCCGGGGTGGTCAAGTCGGTTTTAGGTGAGGAGATCACGCCCGACGAACTCGGTGGTCCAGATGTTCACAGTCAAACGGGCGTCACAGACTTTGTGGTTGAGGACGAGGTGGCAGCGCTACGAAAGGTCAGAGAGATATTGCGGTATCTCCCGGACAGTAATGCGACGGGACCCAAAGTACAGGTCTGCTCAGACCCCATTGGCAGGAATACCAGCGACATTGATACGTTGCTGAAAACCGCTTTTGAATCTGCCACTGGATTCAATACCCCGGTCGACAGTTCAATCATCATTCAGCAGCTGTGTGACCATGGCGACTTTATAGAGATCCAAGAGGAGAGAGCCAAAAATACAATTACCTGCTTGGGGCGAATCGGTGGCCATGTCGTCGGTTTTGTTGCCAATAACTCGGCAGTATCCTCGGGACAGATAGACATTGACGCGGCCTTGAAAAATGCGCGGTTTATTCGGTTTTGCAACCTGTACAACATCCCAGTGATGTTTCTTGAAGATACGACGGGTTTTCTTCCAGGAAGGGAGCAAGAGCATCGCGGAATTGTTCAGGCTGGGCGTGCCATGCTGGATGCAATCGTCGATTTAAGAACACCACGATTTCTTATTTTGATAAGAAATGCGTTTGGGGGGGCCTATGCCTCGTACAATAACTATCCCACGGGCGCAGACTTCGTTGTCGCTTTACCGACCACGCGCGTTGCGGTCATGGGCCCCGCGGGAGTGGAGTACGTTTACAAAGACGAGCTGAAGGCTATTCGGCGCGCAGCATCGAGCAGGGTTTCTGAAGCCGAGGCCGAGCTCGTTGCAAATGGGATGGCTCCAGATGAGGCTAAGACCTTGGCTCATGAAAGTATTGCCGAGTGGGTAAAAACGGCCGAAGCTGATCTTGCCAAGCGTTACGAGCGCGAAATAATGAACCCTGAGGAGGCGTTGAGTCTCGGTTCGGTCTCGCAAATCGTGATGCCATCAGATCTCCGATCGGTTATCGGTCAGCACCTGATGTTCTGTTTGCGTCATTATGAGCCCGGCCCGATGGGCGGTATCCAGCGCGAATTCCACTAAAAATTCAGCCGGTTAAATTGGAGTTTTTCTGTGTCAAATGATCACTATTTGCATAACCCGCTGATCCATCAAGAACGACGTCTTGGTGACAGCAGTAGTCCTTGGGTTCGTCAGTTTGACTGCACCCACATCAAACCCTTGATTATTTGTCGGGGCCCCATTCGCAAGGAAGCTATGGATGTCTTCGACGAAATGGGCATTGCTGACTTCGGGATTTTACTGTCTGAAAAGGACTCGATTGTCTACCCCAGGGCCATAGCGCCGGAGTTGCGTGTTATCGGTGACCCGCTCCGAGTCCACCGCGTGAGCGACTATTCAGGCGTTGATAAAGCGGATCGTGAGGCCAGAATTCAAGAAATCATTCAGATTGCGCATGGTCATGGCTATAACGCCATCTTTGCCGGCTACGGGTTTATGGCCGAGGATGAAGCCATGGTAGCGTCGATGGAAGCAGCGGGGCTTAATTTTATTGGTCCGTGTTCGCGCACCGTACGACAGGCTGGACTCAAGGACGAAGCAAAGCGAACGGCCCTTAAAGCTGGAGTGTCAGTAACACCTGGAATCGATAATGCGACCGCGCTCACACTGCTTAAATCGCATCCGACGATCGACGCATTGAAGGCGTTATGTGACAGCGAGGGACTGGTCAACGTCAATTTTGATGGCGCGGACCTTGAAGAAATTGCGGATCGCGTTTTACTGGCCTCATACCGCGCAGGGATTGACGTCTACAGCGTTGACGACCTTATTACGACTTTGGAGCAATCCGTGCGCGGAATGAACGAGCGATACCCTAATAACCGAGTTCGTTTGAAGGCCATCGGCGGTGGCGGTGGCAAAGGGCAGCGTATCGTTGAGCGTGGC
>JAQXEB010000275.1 GCA_029251065.1 Luminiphilus sp. | reverse complement strand
AGTAGAACATGTAATGTCCGGCGTCTTTGAACGATTGCCAATTGCGTAGTGCGAATGTACCCAGTACGAAAGGGACTTTCGTTGACTCACCAATCGCCGCGCTCTGCGCCTGACTCGCCTCGGGACAGAGGTGCGGAATGATCTGGTTGTAGCAGGCCATGACGGCGTGCTTGGCCCTCACGCGATAGGTCTGACCCTTGTGCACATAAGCGACATCAACGAACGCAGCATCGGACGTGTTTTGCACTCTGACGACGGTACTGTTGAGACGAATTTTGATGCGGTTATTGGGCCTGTCGAGTCGACTGTAGTCCACCGTAGCGGTGACCAGATCCTCCATGGTACTGCCGGAAACGGCGTCGGGAATAAGATGTCGCACGAGGGCTCGCGCTATGCTCGCGTTACCGTCCGGAAACTTGAAAATATAGGGCTCCTCCTCCCCTTCGGGCGGCCGGACTCCCACTTCATCCGTACCCGGAAACCAGTAAATCATCGCCTCCCACGCTGAAATAGCGTCCCAGCCCGCCCCCATCATTGGCAGCCAGGAGTCCTGCAGAATACGCCTTACAGACACAGGTTGTTGCGCGTAATCTTTGAGGAAGTCGAGGTAGCTGGTCTCGCGCAAAATCGCCTCGCGCTCCCGACTGGAAAATCCGTTGAGGTAATCCTTACCCCCCTTCAATAGACTGGAAAATGCCTTTTGATCCTCTGTTGATATCGGCATGTCACTCGCTATTTTATTGAGCTGGTGTCCCCCGCGATCCCACCAGTCCTGAATGGGGTTGTCGGTGATTACACGTTTTCCAAACGTCGCTTCGTCGAAGTAGATACCGCGGGTCATGCCCCGTTTTTCGAAAAACGACTGATCGTGATAGTCATAAAAGCGCTCAACAAAAATGCCCAAGTCTTTGAGGAGCTGGCTGGCCACAGGGGAGTAGCTCGAAGGCCCGTCAATCGCCTGACTACCGCCGTAGCCAATGAGTGTCTCGCCATCGACCGACAGTTCGTTGCGTCGCGCGTGCCCCCCGAAATCGTCGTGGTTATCCACTATGAGAATCTTGCTGTCAGAGCCGTGACGATCTCGGAAAAACTTCGCGGCAGACAATCCCGAGAGGCCGCCTCCGACCACCACAAGATCATAGGTCGTCTCGGTCTGCTCCTTCGGCAAACTAAACGCCCTACCCTCACGCGCTAGCGCGTGCGCGATCTCATAGGTGCCTTCAACACTGCCGCGCATGCCCGTGAGCGCGGGTGGGTAATAATCAGGACCCAGTGAGTGAGACGGAATTAAACCTTGCGACAAAGCCTCGAGCGGCGAGAGATGGAGTCCCGCCGCGCCCAAGGCCAGTCCATTGATGAAATCCCGGCGGGTCAGGTTTGATTTCACTGTGCGCTTCATAGGCTGAATCACTGCTCCTGATCAACTCTTGTCAATCGCCACTGGCTGAGTGGGCCCAGCTAGGCTGCATTGATTAGGCCACCTTAGGCCAGCGTGTCAAAAAGTCAAAGTGCTGGTAGTTGTCAGCCCATTGTCGTTTACTCAGAGTCAGAGCCGAATCACACATGGCGGGCTGCATGGCACAAAACAAGTCGGTGCGGACGGAGAAACACCGAAACGAAACGACTCGTTGGCGAACGCCTCGTATGAGCAAATAGCCATACCCGCCGCGCAAACAGATCAAAAAAAGAGGAATGTGGATCGATGTCGACAGTCAAAAAAAAACTACTTTTCGCAACACCCGTGGCCGTCCTCTGTGGGTGGTTTGCTTACGATTACTTGATGACAAATATCACGTTCATTCCTTCAAGTGATGAAGAGCGCGCAGCGATTCATGCTGAAGTGGCGGCCCAAGACGAGACGGCCTTCTACAAACCACCACAAAGCCCCCTGTCTGTTCAGCCAGTAAACCCCGTTAACAACGTCTACTTTGGGGACCTGCACATTCACTCGAGCCTGTCTGCCGATGCCTACCTCTTTGGCAGCCGACGTGATCTTGATGCGACCTACCGGTTCGCCAAAGGTGAATCAGCCCCCCTTGAAACGGGTGAGATCATCGAAATTACCCGCCCCTTGGACTTTGCAGCAGTCACGGACCACGCCGAGGGCTTTGGGCGAGTCATGGCGTGCTTGGAGCCAGCGACGCCCAAAATCGAAGAGGACTGTGAACTTATCAACAAACCCACTCTTCTCTCATTTCTAACGCTAAGAGCCAGTGTTGAAGTCCGGCCATTGGTCGCAAACCTTAGCTACTTCGGCAATGATAAAGGCGTGGAGCGGCAGTATCACCTCGATACTTGGGACGCGATTAAGGCCGCCGCCGAGCGACACAACGAACCGGGTGTGTTTACTGCGTTTGCCGGCTATGAGTACTCCCCTGCCATGGTCGATCGCGGCAAGCATCACCGGAACGTCATCTTCCGCACCGGTGTCACACCTGAATATGCGGTCTCCGCCTACGACGCAGACTCCGAGATTGACCTCTGGAAACAGCTTGATGCGACCTGCGGTGAGGGCTGCGAGTTTCTGACCATCCCGCACAATCCCAATAAAAGCTGGGGACTGGCCTTCGCGAGTGAAACCATCGACGGTATTCCCTACACCCGGGAGGATTGGCGTCTGCGAGAGACCTTCGAGCCGCTGGTTGAGATGTTTCAAATCAAAGGTAATTCCGAGTGTGCACTGGGCATTGGTGCCACCGACGAAGAGTGCGGTTTTGAACAGTTCTTCCCTGTTTGTGACGAGGGGCAGACCACACTCTGCATTCACCCCACCTCGATGGCGCGTGACGGCCTCAAGAAGGGATTAGTACTGCAGGAATCATTGGGATTTAATCCCATGAAGTTCGGTCTCATGGCGTCGACCGACACGCACAACTCGAATCCGGGCGACACTGAAGAATGGGACTATCGCGGCGCCAACTCCTACATGGGCTCCCCTGCGAAAAACCGGCTTCAAGATGGCATACGAGAACCTAAGATCGCCAACCCAGGCGGGCTGGCCGCCGTGTGGGCGACAGAAAATACCCGTGATGCATTATTTGACGCCATGAGCCGTCGAGAGGTCTATGCAACCAGCGGCACGCGCTTATCACTTCGCCTCTTCGCAGGCACCGACTTACCCGAAGATCTTGACAAGACCGGCGATCTCAGCGCGGCCTATGCAAGCGGAGTTCCTATGGGTGGCACAATCGACACTGACGCCGGGGTGCCGCGTCTGTTCGTTTGGGCGACTCAAGATCCTGACCATGCACCATTAGCGAAAATACAGATCATTAAAGGCTGGCTCGAAGACGGTGAGACTCGCGAGAAAGTCTTTGATGTTGCTTGCTCAGACAAAAACACTAATGGTGCCTGCATCGCGGCTAAGGCGCCTGTCGATCTCAGTGATTGCTCCTGGTCTGACTCTGCGGGGGCGCCCGAGCTGCGCACTGACTGGGTAGACCCTGACTACGATGCGTCCCACAACGCGTTTTATTACGCGCGCGTCATTCAGATACCGACGTGTCGCTGGACAACCTATGACAGTCTGCGGCTTGGACTTGAGCCCCCAGCGGACGTGCCAGCCACCATTACCGAAATGGCGTGGAGTTCACCAATTTGGGTTTTAGCGAGAAACTAATGCGCCGTGATTTTTCTAGATTTTAGATGGTTTTACGATCTTTTGATAACCTTTGATATCTTTTAAAGTTTATTCAGCCCGTTTCTACCGCTTCTTCATTTAGCGCGTCGGTCTTTCCCGGTGGTGTCAGAATGAGGTTTTCGGGTTTGTCTTTCGACTTGCCGGGAGGCTCGTTGGTGTCCCATCGCGCACACCGGTCGATGGGGACATCGCCCTGCGGGTTGTTGACCGTGTGAACACCACTGTATTCACCCGCTCTCATCGCCGCTCGCGGCGATACCTCCTCACTCAGGCACTTGGGAAAATACGGCGCCGTCTCCAAGCCTAACTCTTTTTTTAGCGCAGCCATTTCACGCTCTTTTACAGTGGCACAGCCCGACAAGACCAAGACACTCACCAACAGTGTGAAGCACTCACGCACAGCAACAGTCCTCTATTGTCTTACACTACTTTAGTACCCGCACGCTGCCTTTGGAAGTCGGTTAATGGGCGGGGGGAGCCGGTCGTTTTGTGCCCTCAGGCAGGGTCTGACTGTAGTCCGCGCGCGCGTTTCCAGTTTCGCTCGACTTTAGTGATATTCTGGATGCAAATTCACTGATTTGAGTGTCCCTATCATGCCCGTAACGTGTCGCCTCCCTTTTCGTCTGACCTACTGTTTGAGCTCAATTTTAGGTCTCGTTGCACTTTTAAGTAGCGCCGTTGCGACCGCAAAGGACA
>JAQXEB010000274.1 GCA_029251065.1 Luminiphilus sp. | reverse complement strand
CGACCAAGCGGCTATTAGCGATGCGCAAAAGTGGTTAAAAGAGCAAGAGCGGTATGAGGTCACCTTGTTCAATGGCGCGCCATTGGTCGTCACCCCCCCTAATTTTATTGAGCTTGAGATTACCGAGACGGATCCAGGTCTGAAGGGCGATACAGCGCAAGGCGGCAGTAAACCGGCCACCCTGACGACGGGCGCCGTCGTTCGAGTGCCACTGTTTCTTTCTGAGGGTGAGATTATTCGTATCGACACGCGAAGTGGCGAGTACGTCAGTCGAGCGAATAAGTCTTAAGGCTCCCGTGCCCACATGGGAGCCCAGTGCTCAGATCGATGACCTGCGCACTCGCGGGTCGTTGCTCTCAGAGATCAGAGGATTTTTCGAGACGCGTGGCGTGCTCGAGGTCGACACGCCCATTTTGGCCGGTCACGCGATTACAGACCCTAATATCGAGTTGTTTGCTGTCCCGATAGGCGATAGCGAGCGCTTTCTTCAAAGTTCGCCAGAGTACGCGATGAAACGTCTGCTGGCGTCGGGCAGTGGTGACATTTATCAGCTCGGGAAAGTATTCCGTTACGGTGAGCAAGGCAGAAAACACAATCCTGAATTCGTCATGCTGGAATGGTATCGCGTCGGATGGACGCATTATCAGCTGATTCGCGAGGTCGCTGAGCTCCTCGCCATCCACTTGCCGGTGAGCAGTTGGCAGGTGTGGCCTCTCGCGGCGCTCTTTGAGCACATCCTTGGGCTAGATCCGCGTGAAGCCTCGGCTGAGCGACTTCATGACGCGTCCATCACCGCGGGCATTAATGTGAATGGAGTGCTTGAAAAGCTCGACTATATTGATCTGTTGATGACGCACATTATTGAGCCGCAAATCGCCGACTGGGGCTTGGTCTTTGTTACCGATTTCCTTGCGGAACAGTCCGCGCTGTCGCGGGTAATCGACAGAATGGGAGTGCCCGTTGCTGCTCGATTTGAAGCTTATTTTCAAGGCATTGAGCTGGCGAATGGCTACTGGGAAGAGCGTTGCCCGGTCACATTGTCCGCCCGTTTTAACGAAGATAATCAAAAGCGCCTTGCGCGTGGGCAGGTGTTGCGTGTACCTGACCCGCAACTCCTGCAGGCCCTTGAATCCGGACTGCCGGACTGTGCTGGGGTCGCGCTGGGTTTCGACAGACTGCTTATGCTCAGGCTCGGACGCGACCGTATGTCTCAGGTCTTGCCGTTTGACTGGATGAACGCTTAACCGATTAGAGCGGGTGTGTAACCGTCGATGAACGCCGGTGGCGGCCGCTTGGGCTTTCCCGATGAGATTTCAATACAAACAAAATAAAGTGTTGCTCGGAGTACTGTTTCTCCAGAGGTGACTGATTTTATTTGCATTTGACGTTCCATCATCAACTGCCGCTGCCAAGTTGTAATCCAGGTGCCCACTTCGAGCGTTTCACCGAGCCGCGTGGCCTTCAAATAGTGGTACTCCGCTTTGGTCAGTGCCATGGCTCGGTCAAGCTTGCGATACACATCGGCCCCGAGACCCAGGTCGGTGGTGTGCGCCCATGCGGTTTCGTTACACCAATTGACGTACTGCGTATTGTTGGTGTGCTCGAGCGCATCGATGTGTTCAGCACAGACGTCAAATCGTCGGATAAACGGTGCGTCGTGGTCCCAGGTCATGCAGCGGGGGTCACTGCAGCCTTTTGTTGAAAGGCTAAGTAGCCAAACGCAATGGCAATGAGGGGACACATAATATTGAAGATCGCATAGGGCGCGTACTCGAAGGTCGCCACGCCAAGCGTCGCCGCCATGTAGGCACCACAGGT
>JAQXEB010000273.1 GCA_029251065.1 Luminiphilus sp. | reverse complement strand
GTCTCAATTTGCAGGGCCGACGAGAGTGGCGTCGATTAGGAGACTTCGACGTCATTCTTGACGTTGCCCATAATCCGGACGCAGCAATAAAGCTGAGAGAATTTCTAGAGGTACAATCGCCCGCGGAGCACACTGTGGCGGTCTTTGCGGTCATGTCTGATAAAGACTGTCATGATATGATTTCATCGCTCGAGGGACTCATCGACTTTTGGTGTTTGCCCGCTGGGATCGGAGGATCTCGAGGTCAGGCCCCTTCAGTGCTAAGCGAGTTGATTTCAGGCGAAAGCGCCGTCTACACGTCGTTTTCCCTGGCATGGGAGAGTGCGCACGCACGAGCAGGCGCGCGCGGTCGGGTCGTTGTTTTCGGCTCGTTTTTTACGGTCGGAGAAGGTTTGGCTGTGCTTAATAGCGAAGCTCATCTGGGGTTGGAAACAGGATTATGATTAAGCAGCGTCTTATTGGTTTTTTGGTCATCATTGCGCTTACGATCATTTTCTGGCCCATCGTGTTTGTGGCGCCCGCGCAAGAGGATGATGTCGCGCTTCCCGTGTTTGAAATGCCGCCCAAGCCCAACATCACGGCTTCGCCGCGAAAGGCGCCTGAGACAAATCGCCTTAAAGTCGAGCAGTTGCCCCAGATACCTTTACCCGAAGCACCCAAAGAGCAACCGATTGATATCGCAGTGGCCAGCAGTGAAATATCCCTGGTTGCCGCCGATTTTCAGCCTCTTCAGCAATCCTCAGCCCTTGAAAGGGCGGTTTTTGACGAACAAGGTTTACCCATCAGTTGGGAGTTGCAGATTGCAACATTCAGTACTGAGTCGCGCGCTCAGGCGATTGCAGAGCAACTTCAAAATAAAGGGCACAAAGCTTACGTTTCCCCTGTTACCATAGACGCGAAAGGTCTATACCGAGTTCGTATTGGGCCAAATATCCAAAAATCGCGATTGCTTGATATCCAGCGTGATATTGATGCGTATTACGGGGTCAAGTCGGAAATCATTAAGTTCGGGGTGTAGACCGATTCATGGAAGACTCGATAGCAGAATTGCTGGAACAGTTTAATCAGTTCGACTGGGTCGTCACGGGACTCGTGCTGGTCTCGGGCGCTATCGGACTCATTCGCGGATTTGCCCGTGAGGCGACGTCCGTGTTGGGCTGGGTTGGCGCATTTGTGCTTGCCAACGTTTTAGCGTTGCCTGTTTCCGAAACGATGGATGGATTGATCGACGATCGATCTATCCGTTATCTCGTCGTTTGGACCCTAGTGTTTATCTCAGTGGTTTTCCTTTTTGGCAGTATTGGTCGAGTATTGTCTAAGCAACTCAGGCAACCTGGGCTTAATTTTGGCAATCGACTGCTCGGTGCTGGGTTCGGTATGGCACGCGGTGTGGTTATTGCGGCCATTTTGGCGCTGATGTTACGTGGCCTATTACCCGAGTCAGAGCGCACGATGCTCAAAGAATCTGAGTTGATCGATCCTATCAATGTCGTCGCCGAATGGTTGGCAGATAACTTTGAAGACGTTATTAATGGTGACACTCCACCTCTTGTGGATGACGCCCTAAACAGTGGAAAAATGCTTTAGGAGCAACGTTCATGTGTGGCGTGGTGGGAATATCATCTAACGAAAGTGTGGCTACCGACATTTACGACGCGCTCACTATGCTTCAGCATCGCGGCCAGGACGCAGCGGGCATTATGACCTGCCACAACGGCCAGTTTTTGCAGCGTAAGGGCGAAGGTCTAGTAAGAGATGTGTTTCAGGCACAACACATGCAGCAGCTGGGGGGTAATTTTGGCCTTGGTCATACCCGCTATCCGACGCAAGGGAGTTCAGGCTCCGCACTGGCACAGCCGTTTTACGTCAACTCACCCTATGGCATTGCACTCGCCCATAACGGCAATTTGACCAACTCATCGACATTGTCCGAGGAGCTGTATCAGACTGATTTGAGGCACCTCAATACCGACAGTGACTCTGAAGTACTGTTGAACGTGTTTGCACACGAGCTGCAGCGTCAGGGCAAACTTACGCCGAGCTCGGACGATGTTTTTAAAGCGGTCGCCACACTGCATAAGCGTTGTGAGGGTGGCTATGCAGCCATTGCAATGATTGCAAATGTGGGATTGGTGGCGTTCCGAGATCCCAATGGCATTCGTCCGCTCGTGGTGGGTGTTAGGACGGTAGATGATCACAAAAGCTATATGATTGCGTCTGAGAGCGTCGCGTTGGATGTGTTGGGGTATCGGCTCATTGGTGACGTGGACCCGGGTGAGGCGCTCTTTATAGACGCTGCCGGTGAGCTTTACCGCAAGCAATGCGCAGATTCACCCAAGTTAAGGCCTTGTATTTTTGAGCACGTTTACTTTGCTCGGCCTGACTCATTAATGGATGGTATTTCTGTCTACAAGACGCGGATGCGACAGGGCGAACGGTTGGCCCGTAAAATCATGCGTGAGCGTCCCGACCACGATGTAGATGTTGTGATTCCCATTCCGGATACCAGCCGGGTTGCGGGACAAGCTCTGGCACACGAGTTAGGCGTCAAATTTCGCGAAGGATTTATGAAGAATCGTTACATCGGCCGGACGTTCATCATGCCAGGTCAAACACAACGAAGAAAATCGGTAAGGCAAAAGCTCAACCCATTACCGCTTGAGTTTGAGGGCAAGACCGTGTTGTTGGTCGACGACTCAATTGTTCGCGGGACCACCTGCCAGCAAATTATTCAGATGGCGCGTGATTCCGGTGCTAAACAGGTCTACTTTGCCTCGGCCGCACCGCCCGTGCGTTACCCCAATGTCTATGGCATCGACATGCCGTCAGCTCAAGAGCTGGTCGCTCACGGCCGAACAATTGACGAAGTTTCTGAACACATTGGCGCTGACTGGCTGATCTATCAAGAGATCGACGATTTAATTGAATGCTCTCGAGAGGGTAACTCCTTAGTTGATGGGTTTGAGCTTTCAGTGTTCGACGGCCAATATCAAGCGGGCGTCATTGATGACGCGTATCTTTCTGGACTCAGTGATGCGCGCTCTGAAGAGTCCGTTGATCGGGCGGAGGGAGCCTTAGTCGGTCTCCACAATCGGAGCTAGGCGTTGTGACGAAAGAATGGTTGCTTGACGCAGGTTTCGAAACGCTTGCTATTCGAGAAGGGCTTTCTACGGGTTCCGAACAGGAGCACTCTGACCCCATTTACGCGACGTCGAGTTTCGTATTTGATTCTGCTGAGGAAGCTGCTGCTACGTTCTCTGGTGAGCGAGAAGGTAATACTTATTCGCGCTTTTCAAACCCTACAGTCTCCGTTTTTGAGAAACGGCTCGCAGCAATGGAGTCTGGCGAGGAGGGCGTTGCCACCAGTTCAGGTATGAGTGCAATTCTCACTTTATGCCTCACAGTTTTGCGCTCTGGCGACCACGTCGTCTGTTCTAAAAATGTGTTTGGCAGTACCGTCAGTCTTTTTAACAACATACTGACAAAACTCGATATCGAAGTGAGCTTTGTCGCGCTTCGTGATCTTTCTGAGTGGAAAGATGCTGTTCGCCCCAACACGAAGCTCTTTTTTTGTGAAACACCCTCGAATCCGCTTTGTGAGGTGGGCGATATTCGCCAGATTGCAGCGATTGCGCACAATGCCGATGCATTACTTGCGGTGGACAATTGCTTTTGCACGCCAGCACTTCAACGGCCCTTAGACCTTGGTGCTGATGTCGTTATGCACTCCGCGACAAAATACCTCGACGGACAAGGTCGCGTTCTGGGCGGCGCGCTGGTCGGCACAGCAGATTTAATGACTCAGGTGCGTGCGTTTGTCCGTGTTTGTGGTCCGTCAATGAGCCCGTTTAATGCCTGGGTGTTTAGAAAAGGACTCGAAACCTTACATTTACGCATGCAAGCGCACAGTGAGCGTGCCTTAGCGCTGGCGCAGTGGCTTGAGAATAACGCCGCGGTAAAGACGGTGAATTACTGCGGCTTGGTGTCACATCCGGACCACTTACTCGCTGCCTCTCAGCAGTCGGCTTTCGG
>JAQXEB010000272.1 GCA_029251065.1 Luminiphilus sp. | reverse complement strand
TGCCAGCGCAGCGACTTCATCGAAGCGACTTGGATGGTGGGAATTGAAGATTCAGCGGGTATTCAGCGGGCGCGGACGCTCGGTCTACAAACCACAACAGACGGCGTCGATGGTCTGGTGGCCGGATTTTCGGCAAATCCCGTAGATTTCGTGTTTGATGCAACGTCAGCCTACGTGCACGCTGAAAACAGTCGCAAAGTCACTGCGCTGGGCGCCACCATGATCGACCTTACGCCTGCGGCAATTGGACCTTTTTGTATACCGCCGGTTAACTTACAAGCGCTACTCGATCGAGGCCCCACTCAAAACGTCAATATGGTCACTTGTGGGGGGCAAGCAACGATCCCAATGGTGGCGGCTGTCAGCCGCGTGCAGTCTGTGAGCTACGCCGAGATTGTAGCTACTGTGGCGTCAAAGTCCGTCGGTATGGGCACACGCGACAACATCGACGAATTCACCCGAACAACGTCCTCAGCGATCGAAAAAATTGGCGGCGCTGATGAGGGTAAAGCCATTATTGTCATTAACCCGGCAGAGCCACCGCTGGTCATGCGCGACACGATCCATTGCCTGACCAAAGAAGCGCCGAAGGAGACCGATATTCGAGCCTCGATTGCCGCTATGGTGACCGAGGTGCAGCGCTATGTTCCAGGGTACAGGCTCAAGAACACGCCCATTATTGACGGTCATCGAGTGACTGTCTCAGTGGAGGTGGAAGGGCTCGGTGACTTTTTGCCGAAGTACGCGGGCAACCTCGACATTATGACAGCCGCAGGCCTACGCACTGCAGAAATGATGGCTCAGCGACGGCAAAGCGCGAGGACTAGCGTATGAATTTTGAAGGTCGAAATATCACGTTGCACGACATGTGCCTTCGCGATGGCATGCATCCCAAGCAGCACCAGATTACCGTCGATGAAATGGTCGATATCGCCGGCGCGCTTGATGCAGCAGGCGTGCCTCTGATTGAAGTAACCCATGGTGATGGGCTGGGTGGCGCCTCGGTTAACTATGGTTTTCCGGCGGCCAGCGATGAGGCCTACTTACGCGCCGTGGTCGAGCGTGTCGAGCACTCTGCGATCTCGGCATTACTGCTCCCAGGTATTGGTACGGTCGATCACCTGAGGATGGCAGCAGACTGCGTCGTGAAAACGATTCGCGTGGCAACCCATTGCACTGAAGCCAACGTCTCGCGCCAGCACATTAATCTCAGTCGTGATTTGGGTCTGGATACCGTCGGATTCCTCATGATGGCACACATGGTCTCCGAGGATGCCTTAGTGGAACAGGCGCTACTTATGGAGTCTTACGGTGCCAATTGCATTTATTGCACCGACTCTGCGGGTTACATGCTGCCTCAAGACGTCACAGACCGCATCGCCCTTCTTAAAAAGAGACTCAAAAGCGACACGGAAGTTGGATTTCACGGTCATCATAATCTCGCCATGGGGGTTGCTAACTCGCTAGCGGCGATTGCAGCAGGCGCTAACCGTATTGACGGCTCTGCAGCGGGACTCGGTGCAGGCGCCGGAAATACCCCGCTAGAGGCTATGGCGGCGGTGCTTGAGCGAATGGGTGCAGTCACAGGCATCGACATTTTTAAATTAGCGGACGCGGCAGAGGACCATGTCTTACCGATCATGGACGAGCCTGTGCGTCTCAGTCGGGATGCGCTGGTACTGGGCTATGCCGGCGCCTATTCCTCGTTTCTTTTGTTCGCTAAACGCGCACAAGATAAATACGGCGTACCCTCACATGAGATTTTGCTCGAAATGGCGCGCCGGAAAACGGTGGGTGGGCAGGAAGATCTGATTGAGGAAATTGCAATAGAAATGGCCGCTCAAACACGCTAAGTCTGGACGAAATCTGGACTTTCTGATAACTAGTTAGCTTTAACGCGTAAAGCGGGATGTCTGTACGTAGCCCTATGAATCAACCGAATATCACAGAACTCTCGAAGCTCATTGGCTTCCTTTACGATGGCCACATCGAAGAGGACCCGTACAGTGCGTTTCTAGCAGAGACTCGCCGGATGATTGATTCAAACTTCGCATCGATCACCATGCGTGAACCGCAAGGCGATGATGGCGGCCTGTTATTTGTGTCATGCGAAGCACTGGCGAAAACGTTCGTTGACGATCACAACAACCCTTATACCGACCGCTACTACACCTCTAACCTCATGACGAACTTGCCCTGGGGTAAGGTGGTCTCACTGGACGAGTGTGTGCCCTATCGAACGCTCGAGCGAACCGAGCTCTACAAATACTGCATGGCACCAATCGATATTTACCACATGATTGGGGTAGACCTGAGAAACGCCAACGGCCTGAGGTTTAGTGTTCGCTTCTGTCGACCTAAGACTGCAGAGAACTTTGGGAAGCAGGAACGTGAGTTCCTCGAAATGCTCGCCAGTCATATCCAGCGCGCGGTTGCCAATGGCATGCAGCTCATCCAAATCGATAAGGAGCGAAAACTTTACAGCTCTACGATTGCAAAACAGTCGGTGGGGGTGGTCACACTTGATGAGCGTGGGAAAATCGTCTCCAGAAACGCGGTCGCTGACCAGTTGATACGCGATAAAGACGGACTGTCGGTGATCAACGATCAACTTCACTTAGAAAGCCCCTCAGCCCGCGCGAAGCTTAATGGCTTTGTCGAAGATATCGTCGTTGCTCAGCGCAATCAGGACCCTGCGCCTACCAACGCGCTGTCGGTCGAACGCCCCTCGGGAAAAGCAGACTTGGAAATTCTACTTAAGCCCATGATGATCGACAAAACTGTCGAGCCAGGGCACACACCGCACATGATTGTGTTCATAAATGAGCCTGAGCGCAGTTTTCAAATTGAAACGCGCATCTTGATGTCGCTCTACGGGCTTACAAAAGCGGAAGTCGCACTGTCAAAGTTGCTGGCCGAGGGCGCCAACCTCGATCAGGCTGCGGCAACATTGGGTATTGCGCGTAACACTGCGCGTGCGCAACTTCGCTCTATTTTTGCGAAAACGGGTGTATCTCGACAGAGTATGCTGGTCAGCCTATTGCTTAAGAGTGTCGTGACCTACTCTTAGCTTGCGATATTGTTCGGCCCCCAAAACGCGCGCATGCTAATGACTTTACCGGCCTCATTAAACTTAAACACATCGATAATGCTGATGGTCAGCTCTTCTCCGGGTGTCCCAGCGGTCACGGTAAAGGGGAAAGCCACCTCGTTCCCTGCAAGACGGGGGGCGCCCGACAGTGCTGCCGACAACACCCCCTCACACGCCACCGAGTAAAACTCTCGTAGCGCAGACTTGCCCTCGCGCAACTCCGTCCCTACGGGATCTTCAATGGTCGCACTGTCATCAAAAAGCGCCAACAACGTCTCCACGTCGCTGGCCTGTAGCGAGCGAATATAGGTTTCACAGGCCACTTGGGCCTCTGCGTAGTCAATCATAACAATCCTCCATCACTGTTTTTGTTATTAGGAATCAAAGTCTGCCTCTCGGTTCTCAATAAAGGCGTCTCGCGTTTCTTGAGAGTCCTTATGCCGATAGGCTTCAAGCGTGAAACCTTGTTCGCGTCGATACTTGTCCTCCAGATTTCCATCTTCAATACTCGTCAGCGCTTCCTTGGCCAAGGAAATCATCGCGGGACTCTTTTCGGCAATTTTCGCCGCCATTTCACGTGCGGTATCGACCAACTGATCGCGTGGAACCACACGCTCCACGGCGCCCAGCCGGTGCGCCTCGTGCGCATTAATAAATTCGCCCGTGAAATACATGTAGCGCACTTTTTGCACCGGGAACATGCGCTGGAGATGAGCTCCCCCGCCCATAGCACCACGATCCACTTCAGGCACGCCAAAAGACGCGCATTCAGACGCCACAATGATGTCCGCAGCACCTGCAATGCCTATACCGCCGCCCAGAACGAAGCCATGCAGTGCAACAATCACCGGTTTCGGATTGCGGTGGATCGCCTCAAAGGTGTCATAATTCCCTTTGTTAACCGGAACGATCATATTGGGATCTGCGCCCAGCTCTTTAATATCGACGCCAGCACAGAAGCCCTTGCCCTCTGCGCGAACGATAATGACGTGGACGTCGCTCCGCACACCCAAAGCGTTGATTTCAGTGGCAATGCCTGCCCATTCGGCGCTGTTAAATGCATTTACCGGCGGTTTATTGAAGACGACCTCCGCAATACCTGCGTCAACTGTTGAGTTGAAAGCCATAAACCAATCCTTATTCTGAGTTTGTGGTTGAGCAAACCGTGGTCTGGATCGAACGGGCAGCTGTTTCTGCATCCAACACGATCGTTGCCACCAAGTCCGCAACCGTCGGTAAATCGTCAATCAACCCGGCAACTTGCCCCGAGGGCAAAATACCGTCTTGCGGATTTCCTTTCACCATAGCTTCCTGAATCATCATCGGTGAATTGGCGGCCATGAGTGTCTGACCAAACGACAAGTCGCCCGAACGGTACATCTTCCATGCCCCACCTAAGGTAGCGATCAAAGAGCCGCCCGTCATGCGACTGAAGGCCAGTCCGTTCTTAACCGCCCGCACCAGTAAACCCAGTTGCGAGGCTTGAATCAGCCGATCGAGGTACGCGTTCGCAATCATCCGCTGAGGTAAGCCATCCAGCCGCGCGCTGACGACAATTTTCTCCGGCGGCGTGCCGAGATAAATAGACTTTGTCGCCTCAGGCACTGGAGACTCCTGTGTCAGTAAGAATCTCGTGCCCATGGCAATACCATCGGCACCCATCGCCAATGCGGCGACAAGGCCTCGTCCATCACGGAATCCGCCGGCTGCCGCGATTGGGACGTCAATCGCATCGCGCACTTGCGGAAGAAGAATCGATGTCGCAACGGAGCCCGTGTGACCACCGCCCTCTCCGCCCTGTATGACCACCGCATCGGCGCCCATTTCGACGGCTTTAACCGCATGGCGTTTCGCACCCACCGTGGGGATACAGACAATGCCCGCCGTCTT
>JAQXEB010000271.1 GCA_029251065.1 Luminiphilus sp. | reverse complement strand
ACTGACGTCGCTGGTGCATTCATTTATAGCGGGCGAGGCAGTCCCCACACCTTCGGCCAGCGCCTGTCGCTACTGCGACTACGCACCCGTCTGCCGCGCCCATCTGCTTGAGTCCGTCTCTCAAACCGGGAGCGCCTCCGATGAGTGATGAACATATTCGTAGGGAGGTCTTGGATACTACAAAAAGCTTTTGCATTACCGCGCCAGCGGGGTCTGGAAAAACCAGTCTCCTAACCCAGCGTATCCTAGCGCTCTTGCCGACGGTTGAGCGTCCAGAACAAGTGCTTGCGATTACGTTTACACGCAAAGCGTCTGCAGAAATGCGATCACGAGTGATTGAGGCGCTGCAATTAGCACGTGAGGGTTGTGAGCCCAAAGACGACCACGAAGAGCGGACCTATCGACTGGCGTTAAGCGCACTCAGACACGCAAAGCTTCTCGGCTGGTCACTGTCTGCGGAGAGCTTCAACATTCGAACGATTGATGGACTGTCGGCGCAGCTAAATCGCGCAATGCCCATAATAAGTGGTCTCGGCGGTGGTGTGACCGTGACTGATGACGTGGTACCCCTCTATGAACAGGCGACCAACGAGCTCTACGAACTCCTCGGAGACACGTCTGAACGTGGCGACGCACTCCGACAGTTACTGCTGTCAATGGATAACAATTGGCAGCGATGCTCCGAACTTCTAGTCACCTTGCTGGGTCGACGAGCAGATTGGATAAAAGCGCTTGGCCAACACGAGAATCCGGAGTTGGCTGCAGGTCAACTGTCAGTGACGCTAGAACGAGTCATCCAAGAACGTTTATCTGAGGCGCTGAGAGTGGTGGACACCCGCTGGCTCCGTGATGTCCAAAACCAAGCGCAGAATGCACACCGGCGGCTCAATCGCTACGTGCAAAGCGGTATCGTCGACTCAAGCAAAGTGACTCTGCTCGACAATGACGACTGCTCGCTGACGAGCAACGTCACAGACATGGCAAACTGGCAGTGGCTGGTCGGCTGGCTGTTAACCGCAGACAACGCTCCTCGGAAGCGCCTTGATAAAAACGGAGGTTTCCAAGCCAAGGTCGATCAAGACGCTAAAGAGGAGGTGCTGGGCCTTATTGGTGAACTCGAGGACCAGCCAAAGTGGCAACGCATTCTGATCGAAATTGCAGCTCTTCCAAGACCGGATCTTGATGACGGCGAATGGCAAGGTGTTCTGAGGCTGTCACGCGTACTGCCTGTTTTGGCGGCACAATTGCTGACCGTCTTCCGGACGCGAGGGGTCGTAGACCATGCGCATGTTGCCATGGCTGCTGAGACTGCCCTTGGCCGTGACGAGATGCCGACCGATCTCGCGCTTCGCTTGGACTATCAAATAAGTCATATACTCATCGATGAATTTCAAGACACGTCTCAAGGACAGTTTCGGCTGATCGAAAAACTGTGTCGTGGATGGGCGGAGCACAACTACATTGATAAGGCCTCCCCAAGAACGCTGTTTGTCGTGGGTGACGCGATGCAAAGCATCTACGGTTTTCGTTACGCAGACGTTGGTTTGTTTCTACTCGCGCGCGAGCAAGGCATCGCCAATGTCCTCATGGAATCTCGTGATCTGTCCCGAAACTTCAGGTCTCAAACCGGGTTGATTGACTGGGTCAATTCGCAGTTTGACGCCCTGATCCCAGCTCAGGGAGAGTCCCGGTTAGGTGTTGTCCCCATGACACACGCCGTACCCACGCGTGATCGCCTTCCAGGAAACGCTGTCGAGATCCATAACTTTCCTGACGATAGCCGGCTGGAAGCACGTTATGTTGGCGACCGAATTGAGGCCATTCTCGAATTAGAGCCAGAGAGCTCGATCGCTGTGCTGGCTCGCACAAGAGCCGCGATAGAGCCGATCAGTGAAGTACTGCGAGAGCGCTCAATCGATATCGTTGGAACTGATTTGACGTCGTTTTCTCGAAGAGCCTCAGTGAGTGACCTTATGAGTTTGACGAGCTGGCTGGCAAACCCCGCAGATACGGTGGCCTTAGTGTCAGTGCTTCGTGCACCGATGATCGGATTGACCTTAATGGATCTGGGCGCAATTGCGCCCTTGCTCTCAGACCAGTCTCTCGCAAGTATCAGAGCAGGACTCGGTGCGTCGCCCAACGGGTTAAGCGATGACGGTATCGTGCGCGCCAGGTCCGCCTTTGATGCCTTACTGTGGGCCAACAGCAAGCGCGATCGATTGAATCTTGTGAGCTGGGTCGAGCAAGTCTGGCGGCGTTTGGGGGGGGATCGCACGACTCCGCCTGAGGAATTGTCAGACGTTGATGCATTCTTTACTCAGTTGAGAGATCAAGAGACACGAGGGTTAGGACTTAATATTGAGCCGCTCAACAAATGGCACACGTCAAAGTATGCCGCTCACGAGTCTGCCTCGGCGCGCGTTGAGCTTATGACCTTACACAAAAGCAAGGGACTCGAGTTCGATCACGTTTTCATCGTTGGGGCAGGGCGGACGGGTCGTTCTAGTCAGCGGCCGTTACTGAGATGGAATCGCGATGAACGATTAGGGTTGCTCATCGCTGCGCGGCCGGAAAAAAACACCGGTGGCTCCCTTTATGACTACCTTAGCTTTATCAATAAATGTAAGGAGGATCAGGAGCTTATAAGGCTTTATTACGTCGGCGTCACACGTGCTAAAAGGTCATGTACTGTTACCGCAACCTGCTCCTCAGAGACTTCCTGGCCACCCAAAACGTCGCGATCATTCTGGTCTCAGTTTTGTGAGGTCGCAGGAGAGGCGACCTATCATCCCACCACCGATATCCCGCCCAGCAGTGCTCCCGAGCGTCCGCTTCAGGCCCTCGTGCGCGTGAAGAAACCGGTTAGCATCGCGCAGGCCGAGGATGTGGCCTCCGAGACGGTTGGTGCACCGGTTTTCTCGGGTCTTCGGCAGGGAAACCTCGCCAGTCGGCGTTATGGAACAGTGCTGCACCGAGGCTTAGAGTTGTTATCACGTCACGTTGATTTGCCACAATCGTGCCCTGCTGACGTTCTCAATGCCCTGCGTTTTCAATTGCGAGCGCAGATCGGTCATTCAGTCAGGCTTGATAACGAACTGCAGCGATTGGTGACCGACATCAATCGTGTCTTAGCGGATAAAATAGGGCGTTGGATTTTGTCAGCGGATCACAGCGATGCCCATTCCGAACTGACGCTCTACATTCCCAGTGAGGACCGTGAAGTGATTATCGATCGCACGTTTATAGAGCGCGAAACGCAGACCCGATGGGTCATCGACTACAAGACAAGTCATCCGGATGAGGGCATTGAGATAGCGCGATTTCTGGAGGAAGAGACGACGAAATATCAGCGGCAACTTCAGGACTATCGGTCAGCACTCGTCGAATATGACCTCAGCGTAAACTCGGGGGTCAAGCACTGTAGGACGGCGCTTTATTTTCCAGCGCTTGCGCTGTTTCATGAAGTGCTGCTCCAAGGCGACTGAGCGACCAACACGGGCTGGTAAAGGTGTTGGTTTGAGGTGGCTGATGTACTGGCGCTGCCTGCTGTGTCTTGACCAGTAGCCCGAATGTTGTTGGACCTCGCAGTCGAGGTAGTGCTCGCAGTCGAGTTAGTGACTAACAGTATGGCTGAGGCGCTGACTAGCCCTGATCCTTCCACGACCTCACTGCACCAAACACCTCTGCTGCAAGACTCCCCTCATGGCGTCCCTCGCGCTTAAGCTGGTCAATAATGGCAGGAGAGTCCCACCTCAGAAAGGGATTGATCATTCGCTCGTGTCCGATCGTTGACGGGACGGTGGGTACGTCTTCTGTGCGCTTAAGACTACACTCGGTGAAAAAGGCCTTCAGTGCTAGATTCGTCGGATCGACTTTAAGTGCAAAATTAAGATTCGCCATGGTGTACTCGTGTGTGCAGAAGACCTTGGTGACGTCGGGTAGTGCGCTTAACTTCTCTAAAGAACCTTGCATCATTGGGAAGGTCCCATCAAATACTCTCCCACAACCCCCTACAAAAAGGGTGTCGCCACAAAACAGTG
>JAQXEB010000270.1 GCA_029251065.1 Luminiphilus sp. | reverse complement strand
GTCTCCGAATCGGTGAGCCAGCCATCAACCGCAATCATCGCCAATTTTATAATATCAGCGGCAGTGCCTTGCATCGGCGCGTTAATTGCCGTGCGTTCAGACGCCAGTTGCCGTTGCTTATTGCGCGCGTTGATCTCAGGTAAGTAGAGCCGTCGGCCCAACAGTGTTTCCACAAACCCCTGCTCGTGCGCGAGCGCCCGTGTCGCATCCATATAGTCAGCAACACCGGGATAGCGAGCGAAATAACGGTCGATGTATTCTTGCGCCTCGCCGCGGGTGACGCCGACTTGCTTCGCCAAACCAAACGCCGACATACCGTAGATCAGGCCAAAGTTAATCGCTTTTGCCTTTCGCCGCTGATCAGTCGACACCTCACTAAGGTCAACGTCAAAAACCTCTGAGGCCGTCGCACTGTGAACGTCGAGCTCGTTGGCAAACGCGTGGAGTAAACCTGCATCGCTCGACAGGTGCGCCATGATACGAAGTTCAATTTGGGAATAATCCGCTGCAACAATTTTACGACCCTCGGGCGCAACAAAAGCCTGCCGAATACGACGCCCTTCATCGGTGCGAACCGGAATGTTTTGAAGGTTTGGATCGCTGGAAGAAAGGCGGCCCGTCGCAGTAATCGCTTGGTGGTAAGAGGTGTGTATTCGGCCTGTTTGGGGATCGACCATTTCCGGTAGCTTGTCCGTATAGGTCGACTTCAATTTTGCGAGGCCGCGATGCTCAATCAGGACGGCAGGCAACTCGTAGTCTCGGGCCAGTTCTACTAATACCTCTTCTGCCGTCGACGGTGCCCCCTTTGGTGTTTTCTTAATCACCGGAAGCTCAAGCTTCTCGAATAAGATTTCACCAAGTTGTTTGGGCGACGCCAAATTGAACGGCTGACCCGCCAAGTCACAGGCTGTCGCCTCGAGGACGACTAATCGCTCAGTAATCTCCTTACTTTGCGCGCGCAAGCGATCGACGTTAATAAAAGCACCGTTACGCTCAATTTTAGAGAGCACTGGGACTAGGGGCAGCTCAAGCGTTTCATAAACTTCACAAAGTCTGGGCTCTGCGGCAAGCCGGGATGCCAGCGCATCGTGTAAGCGCAAAGTGACGTCCGCATCCTCCGCGGCGTACGCCGCGGCGCGGTCGATATCGACATGGTCGAAGGACACTTGCTTCGCACCTTTCCCCGCGACCTCCTCGAAAGAGATAACACGCTGGCCAAGGTACTTCAGCGCCAGACTCCCCATGTCATGCCGACTTCCAACGGCGTCAATCACGTAGGACTCAAGCATGGTGTCGTGAGCAATACCGCGCAGTGTAATGCCGTGATTCACAAGAACGTTGGCATCGTACTTCAGATGCTGGCCGACCTTTTTTACATCTTCGGACTCCAAAAGGGGTCGCAACTGCTCAAGCACCTGCTCGCGATTCAACTGACCCTCTAGCCCCGGACTAATGTGCGCCAGCGGTACGTAAGCGGCCTCTCCAGCGGTCACGGCAAACGAAACACCCACGATCTCGGCCTGCATATAATTGAGACTGGTTGTCTCTGTATCAAACGCGAACAGCGGTGCGTTCGCCAACCGCTCTAACCATTCACTGAGCGTGTCTTGGTCGACAATCGTCACAACCGCGAGTTCGGGTGAAGGCGCTGTATTTTCGGCAGGCTGTTCAACGCCTGCGAGCAGCGACGGACTCAGTAACTCGTCAAGCCATGTCTTAAATTCCAGGTCTTGGTAAAGTGCGATCAGCCGATCGCTGTCAGGTGGCGAAGAACGCAGGTCAGACTCCGACAGCGCAAGGTCGCAATCCGTCTTAATCGTTGCAAGTACGTAGGACAACTCCGCCATTTCTTGACTGGCGGAGAGCTTGTCACCCAAGGACTTGGCGCCGCGCACGGGCAGATCAGCAACGCGCTCTAAGTGCGAGTAGATCTCGGACACGCCGCCCAAATTTTGTAATAGCGCCAACGCCGTCTTTTCACCCACACCAGCAACACCCGGAATGTTATCTACCGAGTCTCCCATCAGTGCGAGCAGGTCGATAATCAACTCAGGCGGCACACCGAACTTTTCAATCACGCCCTCACGGTCCAGAACCAGCTGCGTCATGGTGTTCACCAATGTGACGTGTTCATTGACCAACTGAGCCATGTCCTTGTCACCGGTGGAAATAAGCACGGGCCTTGCTTGTGACGCGGCCATCACCGACAGCGTGCCGATCACGTCGTCAGCCTCGACGCCCGAGACAGAAATCAGCGGCAATCCCATCGCACGAATGACGTTGTGAATCGGCTCAATTTGCTCACGCAGCTCTTCGGGCATGGGCGGGCGATTGGCCTTGTACTCGGCATAGATATCGTTTCGAAACGTCGGGCCCTTTGCGTCAAATATAATGACCAACTGGTCATTCGGGTTATCCGCTTGCAGACGCTTAATCATCCCAATAACGCCTTTGGCAGCGCCAGTATTAAAGCCCTTGCTGTTGGTCAGCGGGGGGAGGGCGTGAAACGCTCGAAATAAGTAGGACGATCCATCGACTAAAATGAGGCGCGACGTATCAGTCATATTGTTCGCTCCAGTAGTAACGCGCAGAGCGCAGCGTGACCTTCATTTTCGCCAAATCCAGAGGCGCCCTAAAAAACCCATGGAAGTCCCCTTGAGGATTAATCAACACCACGTTCGCACTATGGTCTACCTGATAGTCACCGTCGTCTGTGGGCACCTTGCGAAACGGTGCGTTAAACCGGCGAGCAAAGCTCAAAATCTCGGGAAACTCACCCGTCACACCCAAAAACTCGGGGTGGAAGTAGGGGACGTACTGCGACAACTGTTCTACCGTGTCACGTGCAGGATCAACAGACACCATCACAACATCGGTTGACTCGGCTTCAGTGCCCTCGAGGTTTTCTTTGAGCCCCGCCAAAAATGACAGTGTCGTTGGGCAAACATCCGGACAAAAAGTGAAGCCAAAAAAGAGCAATGTCCAGTCGCCTTCCAAGCTCTCCTCATTGAATACGGTGCCTTTGTGGCTAGTAAGCGCAAACTTACCCGGATCGCGCGGCGTGTCAAAAATGAACAGACCGTTGGCCCGCATTTCAGACATTGTCATGATTCGAGGTTGCTGAATACGGTGTACAAAACCGGCGACAATGATCGTAATACCCAGCAAGACTGCAAAAACCGTGAGGCCGACTCGTTGTTGTTGAGTCAGAGTCATAGGGGCGCTCCTAATATCCAGTGATCAGCAAGCATCGCGATGAATAACAACAGCAAATAGTTAATGGAGTATTTAAAGGTCTCCATGGGTGCTTTAGGGTTTTTTTCACGCAAAATTTCGATCGACCAATACAAAAAACCAGCCCCCAAAATCACTGCTGATACGGCGTAAATCCAGCCACTCAGAAACGTTGCAAACGGCAACAGCGTAATAAGAAACATCAGTATTGTGTACAGCAAAATGTGAAGCGCCGTGAACCGATTTCCATGGGTTACAGGCAACATCGGAATGCCAACCGCCGCGTACTCTTCTTTGCGGTGTATTGCCAGCGCCCAAAAATGAGGGGGGGTCCAAGCAAAGATAATCAGCACCAACAATAACCCGTGACCATGAATTTCACCGGTCACTGCGGTCCAACCCAGCAAGGGTGGCGCCGCTCCGGCGAGACCGCCGATCACAATATTCTGAGGCGTCGCGCGCTTCAAAAACATCGTGTAAACAAAGGCATAGCCCACCAAGCTCGCAACAGTGAGCACGGCGGTGAGTACATTAATGGTGACCGCTAGTAGTACTGTCCCGGAAATCGCGAGTAATGCCGCAAATACAAGGGCCTCGGTCTGAGACACTCGTCCTTGTGCAACGGGTCGATTCGTCGTGCGCGACATCTCTTGGTCAATGCGCTCGTCGACAACGTGGTTAATCGCCGCCGCGGCTCCAGCGCAAAGACCAATACCCAAGTTACCGTAGACAAGGGGCTCCCACGGCACAAGACCCGGGACCGCCATGCACATACCAATCAGAGCAGTAAGTAACATCAGGGCGACAACCCTCGGTTTCGTCAGCTCTAAGAAATCCGACCATCGGGCCACTATCGATTCACTCATGACTAGCCCCCTGAGTTCTTAAGTAAGAACTTGAGATCGCCAATGACATCTCGGTAATTAACGTCTGCGGAGTATCGCATCATTACCCAACCAGAAGGATCCACCAGATACCAAGCGTTATCGCTCACATGTTGTGCGGGAACGACCGGCTCAATGCCCCGCTGCCAAACCCTAAGGTCGGGATGTTCCTCAGCCACAGCGTCCAACAATAGGGACCCCGACTGCATTGCCACGGTGGCTGCGGGCTGGTCGACGACGATTAAGCGCTGTATGCGCTGAAAGTCTCGACCAATGGCGATTCGGATTTGCCGTGTTAAATAAAGTAGCTCGGAACACGTTTCATCGCACGCATCACCGTTGTTAAGAACCATAAAGGTCCACTTGGATTCCTGCGATTCGAGGCTGGTTGGTGTACCCACCGACGCGGTGAACGGCAGCGTATTAATATTGACCGGCTGTGCAAGCAACTCACCACTGTTGGCGGTCCCAAGGGCGCCAACAATATCAATGTCGCCCTGCTCCACAAAATACCAAAGCCAAGTTGCGGCTAAGATCATCGTCACGGGTAAACCGGCGATTAACAACAGTATCGTACGACCGCTTCGCTGATCATTATTTTGAGTCACTTTCTGTATCCCCATAAAAAGACTATGACCGAGTACTACTCAATCGGTAACGCAGCCAGCTCGCTATATTGCTGCTGCGGAAGATAAACGCGAGTCCCAAGGCCGCCGCCATAGTAAACCATTGCACCGCGTAACCTTGATGTTTTGCCGGCGTCTGGTTCACCGTTGCCCAATCCGCCACAAATGCAACCGGCTCAAACTCCCCAACTCTGACTTCAAAAGCAAAAATCGGTTGAGCGAACTGAGCCTCTAAGTCGCCGGCCCAGTCTGCAAAAGACAACTGCTGAACAACACCGGGTAAAGCCGCTGGAAATGGATTCGCGCCGAGCATAAACGCCTCGCTATTGGGCTGGTATAGGCGACCCGTTAGCTCATGGGTCCCTACCGGCAGTGACACCTCGGGTAATGTTTGCCGCGACGCATCGCCTTCGATCCAACCCAGATTTAAAGGCACCACAAGCCCTTGGTCCTCTATGAAGGCCACAACCTCGTAACCAAAACGCCCGCTCCGAAGTCGATTGTCTAACAGAACATATTGACCGTCTGTAAACGTCGCACTCATCGCCACCTGGCGGTCCGCCAACTCGTCAACCCGAAGCTGCTGCGCTTGAAGCGGTGTAATGGGCGGCAGCACTCGACGCTCGTCCATCCGCGCAATGAGATCCACCTTTTCATCAGCACGATCGAGCTGCCAAAAACCTAAAAACAATAACGTGGGTATCAACATTACTGTCGCTAATGTTGTCCTCCAATCAAGCGTGACGCGCAAGTTCATCTTGGTTTCGCTACACTCCACTGTCTCATTCATCCCACGTTATCCCCGTTTATAGGGGGCACTACTCCCAGTGTAAGGATTTTCCATGCTCAAAGGTCTAATTGTCTTACTCATGCTCGCGTTACTGGTCACTCTAGGGGCTGGGATGTACTTTTTGATGATGGACCGCGGCGACGTCAAAAAAATGCGTCTCGTTAACTCGTTACGTGTGCGTGTTGGCATCGCAGGAACACTCATGGCCTTAATTACCTACGGCGTAGCGACAGGTCAGCTAGGACATACCAGTCCCTGGGACGCCGCTCCCGCGGCTGAAAGTTCCGAGTAAAAAAAAGGCGGGTTAGACCCGCCCCTTCTCCGCGAAAACGTCGCCGTTAGATAATGTAGACAAAGATAAAGAGGAACACCCAAACCACGTCAACAAAGTGCCAATACCAGCTTGAGGCTGAAAAGCCAAAGTGGTCTGTGGGTGTAAGATGCTTGTTTCTAACCGAGCGAATCAACTGAATCAGTAACATCGTCATGCCCATGGCGACGTGAAATCCGTGAAAGCCCGTCAACATGAAGAACGTTGAACCGTAAATCCCAGAGTTGAGTGTTAAACCAAATAACTCGTAGGCTTCGTAGTACTCCGCCGCCTGCAAAAACAGAAAGATGATTGCTAAGCCAACGGTGACTGCAAGCCAGGCTTCAAATCTCTTAATATCGCCTTTTGCCAATCCGCGGTGAGCAAACTCACAGGTCACACTCGATGTCAGGAGAATAATCGTGTTCCAGAGCGGCAACCACGCATACCAGTGGTGGGCGTCGGCAAACGCCATGGACGTGTGTTGTGAAACAAACTCACCGTTGTTCGCAATGGGTTGACTCAACGCGCCACCCACGACCTCTTGTGGTGTAATCAACGGCGGCCAGGTGTACTCAAAGCCTTCCCACAACAGGAAGTTCATGCGGCCACCGTCACCTTCACCGGCCAGCCAAGGACCTGCGAGCGTTCGTACATACAGCAAAGCACCAAAAAACGCGGCGAAAAACATGACTTCGGAAAATATGAACCAAAACATACCGAGCACGTAACTGTTGCTCAGCTGACTGCTGTTCATACCCGCCTTGTTTTCCTTAATGGCAGTACGGAACCAATAGGTCAGTGTTGCAATGAAAATAGCCAAGCCGACATACATCACGTATTTCGCCGCACCGCCGGTATCGTGGGTGCCGCCAAAGGTCATTTCATTAAGGACCAAGCCGCCACCGAAGACCGTCAGTACAAGACCAATGGTTGCACGAACAGCTAGACTGGAGCTCTCTGGCACGTAGTACTTTTCGTACTCTGTTGAAGGTTGGGCACTCGACATTTTTTTCTCCGTTTTGCCCCATCCCCCGGGGCCCCCATTAGTTTATCTCGAGGCGACCTTGTCGCGCATCAGCGACGTCACATCGAATAGTGTGTAGGACAGCGTGATGGTCTTAATATCTGCTGGTAGATCTTGGTCCACAATAAATTGAAGTGGCATTTGCGCCTCACTCTCACCGTCAAGAGGCTGCTGCTCAAAACAAAAACACTCGGTTTTGTGAAAGAACTCAGCCGCTCTGGAAGGCGAGACACTGGGAATCGCCTGCGCAATCATCGACGCCGTGGTCGGGTTGGCCGCATAAAATACGGTGTCGTTGGCCGCACCAGGATGGACAACCATCTCGGTGACGTCGGGCGCAAAAGCCCAAGGCATACCATCGTTGTTCGTTGCAATGAACTGAACTTTAATCGACCGTGTTTCATCAACCTCGGAAACCACTGAAATATAGGCTTCAGACGACGTCTTTCCATTAATTCCCAATGCGTCGCACAGCACGTTGTAGAGCGGCACCATGACCACAAATACAAACGCAAACATAGCAACAGACACGGCACCCAGTTTGGCTACCGTGTCTATCGTGGGATCTTGGCTGAGTCGCACGTCGTTATCCTTGGCAATTAATGAGCGGGCTGCTCTTCAATTGTCGGCGGAACCTCAAACGTGTGGTAAGGCGGTGGTGAGGGGAGTGTCCATTCAAGACCTTCCGCACCGTCCCAAACCTTCTCGTCAGTCACACGCTGACCTGAGGTAATCGCAGCAATCACATTGTACAAAAACAGTAACTGCGAGGCGCCATAAATAAACGCACCGATCGACGACATCATATTGAAGTCAGCGAACTGCAGCGCGTAGTCTGGAATTCGTCGCGGCATACCGGCCAACCCAACAAAGTGCTGCGGGAAGAACGTGATGTTAAAGCCAATGAAAGAGACCCAAAAATGCACCTTCCCCATTGTTTCGTTGTACATGCGCCCAGTCCACTTTGGCAGCCAGAAGTAAATCGCTGCCGTCATCGAGAAGACCGCACCGGCAACCATAACGTAGTGGAAGTGCGCAACGACAAAGTAAGTATCGTGGTATTGAAAGTCAGCAGGCGCAATAGACAGCATTAGGCCTGTGAACCCACCAAT
>JAQXEB010000269.1 GCA_029251065.1 Luminiphilus sp. | reverse complement strand
CCAGCCCTATTAGGCGGGTCGTTCATCATTTTTTTAGTGGGATCCCTAATGGGTTCAATTGGTGCACGCACGGGTTTTAACTCGTACCTGCTTGTGCGACTCGCATTTGGTGATACGGGCGCGCGACTGGTGAATCTTGCGTTTTCGGTCTCGCTTCTGGGTTGGTTTGGTATCAATCTGAATCTCTTTGGTCTAGCGATCGCAGGTTTGTCTGAGGACTTCTTTAAGGTGGTGCCGCCCGAGTTGGGTGTGACTATTGCGGCCAGTGTATTGATTACGGCGACGACCATCATTGGATTTCGAGCTATTAATCTTGTGTCGACACTCATGATTCCAGTGCTCGTGTTTGTGGCCTTGGCATTGTTCTTTGCGGCTACGGGGCACGCAGAGCCGACCCTACAGAGTGTTTCGGGGGAAATGAGTCTGGGCGATGGCATCTCTGCCATTGTCGGCTCGATCGTTATTGGGGCCATTATCATGCCCGACATTACCCGATTTCTCCGATCATGGCAGGGCGCCGTTATCACGGGAACATCGAGTTACCTGATTGCCCAGCCCTTTGTGATGTGGGTCGCAGCTGCGGCCGCTTTGGCGTTAGGCACGCAAGACATCATCAGTATTATGCTTACGCTTGGGTTGGGGGTAGGCGCGTTTATTATTATTATCGCTGGATCATGGGTACTGAATACCCTAAACCTCTACAGCGCTGTCTTGGGGGTCACCGCCTCGTTTCCAGCCCTTAACGCACGTCACGTCACCATTGCTCTGGGTGTGATTGGCGTCTCGGCGGGACTGCTGAATATCTTGGACAGTTTCGTCACCTTTCTCTTTTACTTGTCAGTGGTCTTCATACCGGTCGCCGGTGTCATTATTATTGACCACTTTGTGATCAGGCCGGACGTCTACCGGGTCACAGGTGTCGAAGCGGATCGACCGGTCAACCGACCTGCGTTAGTGGCGTGGCTTACCGGCGCTACCATTGCATTGGCGGGATCTGAAGGGCTTATCGCAAGTCTGACCAGCGTCGCTGCGCTGGATTCGGCAATTGCCTCCGGTGTTATTTATGCGCTCCTAACACGCGTTTGGACGGTGAGGTCCTAGTATGCGAATTGGCTTAGATGTTGGAGGGACTCATACCGACGCGGTACTTATGGACGGTAATACCGTAATAGCCAGAACAAAGACGACCACGAGCGAAGATGTCGCGTCAGGCATCGAGGTGGCGTTGTCAGTGGTTTTAAAAGAGCAAGACCCCAAGGCGGTGTCACTGCTCACGATCGGCACCACCCAATTCACAAACGCCGTTATAGAACGTAAACATCTTGCACGTGTTGCGGTGGTGCGAGCGTGTCTTCCTGCGGGCCGGGGTTTGAAGCCGCGTGCTGATTGGCCGGCTGACCTCGCGAGTGCGACCGATGGTGGGAATTATGTGATCCACGGCGGACACCTCTATGACGGGCGGACACTGGCTGATCTTGACGAGCGTGAGGTCGAGCGTGTTATTGAGGCATTGCGCGGATCAGCACCTGACAGTGTGGTGATCTCCACGGCTTTTTCGCCCATGCAGCAAGACTACGAAGACGCACTGGCCGATCGCTTTTCTGCTGCCTTACCTGAAACGCATGTTTGTACCTCACATGATATGGGCGGACTGGGCCTCATCGAGCGAGAGAACGCGGCGATTCTAAACGCATCGTTATTAAAATTTGCTCAGCGGGTGGTCAGGGCACTTGTCCGGTCGAGTCAGCATTTCGGACTTGTGTGCCCTGTTTACGTCAGTCAGAACGACGGTACCTTGATCGATCTTGACAAGGTAAGCGCCTTTCCCGCTCTGACCTTTGCGTCGGGTCCTACGAACTCCATACGCGGTGCCTGGGCGCTCACTGGCTTGTCCGATGCGATCGTCATCGACGTGGGTGGAACAACCTCAGATATTGGTGTCCTTAAAACTGGGTTCCCTCGCCAGTCTAACTTGGTGATCGATGTGGGTGGGGTTCGCACTAATTTTAGAATGCCCGATGTCTTTGCGATGGGCCTTGGGGGCGGGAGCCTCATTGGCGCCGGCGGAGAGGAGTGTGGTCCTCAGTCAGTGGCCCGCGAGCTCAAGGAAAAGGCCCTCTGCTTCGGTGGCGATGTCATGACATTGACCGATATTGCAGTGTCTCAGGGGCGCATGAAGATTGCCCATGCCACGATTAACGACCCCGCGCCTCAAGCGGTGTGTGACAGGGTCGATACCTTGGTCGTTGAGCGCCTCAGCGCTGCAGTGGATCTGATGAAGCCCGGGGGCGCAACGCTTCCTGTTATTCTAGTGGGCGGTGGTGCACCACTCATTCCAGGGGAAAAGCTGGCCGGATGCCCCATTATAAGACCGGTCAATGCCGATGTGGCTAATGCCATTGGCGCTTCGATCGCGCAGGTCAGTGGTGAGGCTGAAGGCCTTTACGTTGTGGGGACTCAATCGCGTGATGAGGCACTAACAGCGCTGACCCATGAGGCAGAGCGATTGGCGGTGGTCGCAGGCGCAGATCCTGAAAGTGTGGTGCCGATCAATATTGAGGAAGTCGATATTCCGTACATGGCCACTGAAACCACTCGGATTCGGGTCACCGTGGTGGGTGATCTCGCTCAAAAAGAGTGTCCTCCGCAATGAAAATTTTTGCATCGGATATTGATGACTTGGCACTGGGGGCGGTGTTTTTGGCAACGGGTGGAGGCGGCGATCCCTACCTTCCGACACTCATCACGCGGCAAACGCTGGTACAAACGGGCGGTGTCACGCTGATCGACCCGAGTGCGCTGCAGGACGATGATTTTATTGTCCCAGTCGGGGGAGTGGGTGCACCGACAGTGTCTCTTGAGTTGCTTCCGTCAATTGATGACGCCTCGAAGGTGCTGGATGCGTACGAGCGTTTGATCGGTCGGTCGATTACCGCTGTTGCTTCTTTTGAAATTGGTGGCGGAAATTCACTCATACCACTCATGGCGGCTGCTGTGCGAGGTATCCCGGTGGTTGACGGAGACGGAATGGGCCGCGCCTTTCCAGAAGCTCAAATGATGAGTTACGCGATCGCAGGCGTTAAACCGACACCCGCGCTTGCGATGGACTATGCAGGTAATACGGCGAGTTTTGAGACGTCTGATACCACAACGTATGAGCATCATATTCGCGCCTATGCGGCCGCCGCGGGCGGCATGATTACCGTTGCCGAACACCCGATGTCGGGAACGCAACTGCGCAGATCGGTTATTCCAAATACGGTCAGTTTTTCGCTGGCATTGGGCCGTTTGCTGCGCGAGCGGCGGGGGCCTGTGGACGACCTGTTGGGCCCTTTGAAGGATCTCTTCGCTGACTCAGTTTACGGATCAGTGCATAAGATATTCTCAGGGAAAGTATCTGGGAAAAGAACAAGGACGCTGGGAGGTTATGACATAGGGAGCGTGTCGCTGGAGGACGTTAATGATCCCAGTCGCGTTTGCTCTATTACGATAAAAAATGA
>JAQXEB010000268.1 GCA_029251065.1 Luminiphilus sp. | reverse complement strand
GCGATTGCGCCACTCCCGGTCCCCAAATCAAGCAATGAAGGCGCTGCAAACGCCTCGACTCGCTCAATGGCCCACTCGACTAAGTGTTCAGTTTCGGGCCGCGGAATAAGTACGTCGGGCGTTACCGAAAGTTCAAGCGACCAAAATTCTCGATACCCCAACACGTAGGCCAATGGAACGCCCTGTTCGCGCTCTCGACAGAGCGCGGAGTACTGCTTGAAGTGTTCGACAGCAAGATCATCTGTGTCGTGCGCGAAGAGCCAGGCGCGATTAGAGCGACCCAAACAGTGAAGCAACAAGGTTTCAGCATCGCGCTTGGCAATATTAAACGCAGCTAACGCGTCGCTGACTTTCACTCGTCACCTAGCGCGGCCAGTAGATCCGCCTGATGCTCCTGTCTGAGCGGTTGTATGACCGAATCAAGACTACCTTCCACCACCTCGTCTAATTTGTACAAGGTGAGATTAATTCGGTGGTCTGTCACCCGGCCTTGCGGGTAGTTGTAAGTCCGGATACGGTCCGATCGATCACCGGTCCCCACTAAATTACGGCGCTCTTCGGCTTGCTCTGCCGCCAACTGCTGCTCAGAGGCCGACGCGAGTTTAGCCTGCAAAAGCGACATCGCCCGAGCTCGATTCTTGTGTTGTGAGCGCTCATCTTGGCACTCCACGACAATGCCCGTTGGAATGTGCGTCAAGCGGACAGCGGAGTCCGTGGTGTTGACGTGCTGTCCTCCGGCCCCTGAGGAGCGATAGGTATCAACCCGGAGGTCCTCCTTGCGAATCGCGACTTCTTCGACTTCATCGGGCTCAGCCATGACGGCAACGGTGCAGGCAGACGTATGAATTCGTCCCTGTGATTCCGTTTCAGGAACTCGCTGAACACGATGCGCGCCCGACTCAAATTTTAAGTGAGCGTAGACTGAATCACCCACCACTCGGGCAATCAATTCTTTATAACCGCCATGGTCGCTCGCCCGCTCTGAAACGACTTCAATGGACCACCGTTTGCTCTCCGCGTAGCGTGAGTACATTCGGAACAGATCACCTGAAAAAATAGCCGCCTCGTCGCCTCCGGTTCCGGCTCGAATCTCTAAAAATACGTTGCTCGAATCCTTAGGGTCCTTCGGCAGCATCAACACCTGAAGCTCCGCTTCAGACGCCACCATATGCTGTTCAGCGACCGCTATTTCCTCCTCAGCCATCTCTCGAAGTTCAACATCGGCGTCTTGCAGCATGACTTGCGCCTCTGCTAAATCGTCTTGCGCGCCCCGATAGCTCTCATAAACTTTGACGACCTCGTCGAGCTGCGAATATTCCTGCGAAAGGCTTCGAAATTTATTAGGGTCGGAGGCGGTCTCCGCATCAGAGAGCAGTGCAGAGACTTCCTCATGTCGGTCGCACAGCGACTCGAGCTTCGTAACCAGCGAAGATTTCACAAATAACTGCCTTTATTGACCTACTGTAGTGTGGACGAGCCGTCCGAGGGTAACGACGATGGCACGCCCAGTAACTCTGCCGCCCGGGAAACATTAACACGATCGCCTTCCTTTGCGATCTGCTTTAATCCCGCGGTCGGGGCATGAATTAACTTATTCGTGAGATCCCGTGACAGTCGTGTAATGACTTCTTCAGGCGTCTTGCCGCTCTCTAGCGCCTTCATCGCGCGTTCGAGCTCAGCGTTTTGGATTGCCATTGCCGACTCACGATAATTTCTGACGACGTCCGCCGATGCGCGTTGCAGCCAATTAGCCTCGACCTCAACGACCCCTTCGTCGACAATCTTATCGGCCTTGTTGGCCTCGTGGCTTCGAAGGCGCACATTCTCTTCAACGACACCCCGAAGGTCGTCAACGGTGTAAAGATAGACGTCAGACAGCGAAGCCACTTGCGGCTCGATGTCTCGTGGAACTGCCAAATCGATCAACAGTGCAGGCCTAAACCGACGCGCTTTGATCGCCTCCTCAACCGCTCCCTTACCCAAAATCGGCAGTTGACTGGCTGTGGAGCTGATCACAATATCGGCACTGGGTAGACGATCGGTCACGTCTGCAAGGAGAATCGCTTCCGCACCAAACTGTTCGGCAAGCGTCTCGGCGCGCTTGAGCGTCCGATTGGCTACGATCAACTTTCCAAGGCCTGCTTCGTTGAGGTGTCGCGCAACCAACTCAATCGTTTCGCCCGCGCCGAGAAGAAGCGCCGTGCGATTGGAAAGATCTGAGAAAATTCGTCCGGCCAAATCCACGGCTGCGTAGGCCACGGAAACAGGGTTTTCGCCAATGGCGGTATCAGTACGAACACGCTTGGCAAGACGGAACGCTTCGGGAAACAGCTTGCCTAGCGAATCCCCGATGCCACCACTCTCTTGTGATACCGCGAATGCTGATTTGATTTGACCAAAAATTTGAGGTTCGCCGAGCACCATTGAGTTCAAGCCGGCAGCGACCTTTACCAAGTGGGTCAACCCATCCAAGCCATGGCTTCTGTAGGTGCACGTCGACAAATCGCCCATGGCGACCGAGTGGTACGCCGACAGCCACTTAACAACATCGTCGCCCACGACCGCAGCCTCACAGGCTTCGCCGAACCAACCATAAATCTCAGTGCGATTGCAGGTGCTTAAAATCACACCCTCACTCAGTCCGGTGTGCGCGATAAGCTCCGAAATCGCCTCGGGAACGCACTCAGGCGCGAACGCCACGCGTTCTCGAACCGAGACGGGTGCCGAGTCGTGATTTATCCCTATGACAACCAAATTTGACGGCATCACTGTCAATCAATAGCTACACTTACCCGAATAATAACAGAGAATTGAGCTGACACGAGGGCGTGTGCCGATTTCGTTTGGTGTGTCATGATTACACCCATGCGAAACATCAAATATTCCATTGCCGTTTTGGCCGTTTTTTTATCGGGCTGCACGACCACTCCGGTGCTTGACGCCCCGAAGGGCGAGATTAGCGCTGACGTCACCAACCCCGTTGCCCCAGCAGTCGTCCATCCTTACGCCGACATTCCGAGCGATCAGCTGTCCGTGCTACTTGAAGCGGAGTTCGCGATCAGGGCGCGAGATCTGCCACTGGGGCTGCGGCGATTGACAGCGGCCAGTCTACTGATACCTGATCCAGCAATCGCGCGACGAGCGCTGCAACTTGCGCAGTTCGTGCGCGATACAGACGCTACACTGAGCATGGCAAGACGCCTGTCAGACCTCGAACCCACTGACGGTGAGGCCGCGACACTTGCCGCGGCAATTTTAATCGAACGCAACGACGTGGCTGAGGCTCTGCGTTACTCCCAGCGGGCCTTCGCATCGGACTCAGAGATTAACCCAGCTGCACTGCTCAATGACTATGCCGCGCAGCCCGACGAGACCAAGGCACGTATTCGACAGCTACTCACTGAGCTTGCCATCAATTACCCAGACGACCCTCGCAGCCTCTTTGCCATGGCTCTCCTCGAATGGCGAAGCGGAAACATTGAGGTCGCCAAAGAAGGTTTAAAGGCACTTTTTACCGTCGATCCTTACCATGAAAGAGGCACACTACTGATCACGGAAATCCGCTTACAGGCGGATGACCCAAGTACTTTTGAGGCATTACTCACTGCAATAGAAGTCACTAACAGTCCGCTGCTGCGCTATCAATACGCGCGTTATTTACTGGGTCGGCAGGAACTCGAAAATGCGAAGGCGCAATTTGATATTTTAGTGCGAGAGCCTCAGCCCAGTGCCGATCACCTCATCAGTGCCGCATTGGTGGATATTGAACTCTCACAG
>JAQXEB010000267.1 GCA_029251065.1 Luminiphilus sp. | reverse complement strand
GAATTGAACAAGAAGGGACGCCGCGCAAGTTAGTCGGCGCCAATTTTGGAGGCGAGGCCATTGGTGGGAACGATAAGTTTTGGGACGTCTACTCCGACGGCGAGGTTGTTGGGCACATTACCCGCTGCTGCTATTCGCCGCGCCTGGAACACAACATTGCCCTGTTGAACGTCCCGACCGAGCTCGCAGAGCCCGGTACCCAAGTGCAGCTGGATATTCGCGGCGAGCGAGTCGAGGCGAAAGTTGTGGCGCTCCCGTGGTTTGAGTCTCAAAAGAAGATTCCCGACACTATTTGAGTGCTGTTATCGCTCGGCTTAATGCAGCGAAAGAGCCACTCAAGCCCGTCTTATCGTTTTATTCGCTCAGGGTGCTTTGGTGCAACCCTGCGTGAATGCTTGCACTAAATCCTCGATCAAGCGCGATGAATTTTACGATTGGGGTATTGTGTCTTTCGCTGTTCATCGCGATATTGGAGAACAAGCCGTCTCTGACATAGATGTTGCGACCGTGCCGGTTTCCAATGGCTTGATTTCACTGTTTGGTTTGGGAGTTTATTCATGAAAAGTAGAGCAGCAGTTGCCTTCAAGGCCGGGGCGCCACTGGAGATCGCAGAAGTGGACGTTCAGGGTCCTCGCGCCGGCGAAGTCATGGTCGAAATTAAAGCGACAGGTGTTTGCCATACGGACGCGTTTACACTCTCAGGTGACGATCCGGAAGGCGCATTCCCTGCTATTTTGGGTCACGAAGGCGCCGGCATTGTTGTCGAGATTGGCGAGGGCGTGAAATCGGTTAGGCCTGGGGATCATGTCATCCCGCTTTATACCCCGGAGTGTCGGGAGTGTAATTTTTGCGTCCACCCAAAGACTAATCTGTGCCAAGCGATTCGAGAAACGCAAGGTCAGGGCTTAATGCCTGATCATTCCAGTCGCTTCACCCTAGACGGAGAGCCTATCCTCCATTACATGGGGTGCTCGACTTTTTCAAATTACACGGTGTTGCCTGAAATAGCGGTTGCGAAAGTTCGAGAGGACGCCCCCTTTGATAAAATTTGCTATATCGGTTGTGGTGTGACCACAGGAATCGGCGCGGTCGCCTTTACGATGAAGGTAGAGGCGGGCTCGACCGTGGCCGTTTTTGGCCTCGGTGGGATCGGGCTCAATGTGATTCAGGGCGCTCGCATGGTCGGCGCCACGCGAATTATTGGCGTTGACCTAAACCCGGCGAAGGAGGGGCTTGCCCGACAATTTGGAATGACTGATTTCGTGAACCCCAGCGAGGTTGAAAACGTGGTGGACCACCTCGTCCAAATGACGGGTGGCGGTGTTGATTACAGTTTCGAGTGCATTGGAAACGTCAATGTAATGCGTCAGGCATTAGAATGCTGTCACAAGGGGTGGGGTCAGAGTTGCATTATCGGGGTCGCAGGCGCCGGCCAGGAGATATCGACCCGGCCATTTCAGTTGGTGACCGGACGTTCATGGCGCGGCTCTGCGTTTGGTGGCGCACGCGGCCGAACAGATGTTCCCAGGATCGTCGATTGGTATATGGAAGGAAAAATCCACATCGATGAAATGATCACGCATACGATGCCTTTGAATCAGATCAATGACGCCTTTGATTTGATGCACCAGGGGAAGAGCATTCGATCTGTAGTGACGTTCTGATGGCACTCGAGCTGATCTCAAAAAATCGCTGTTTTGCGGGGGAACAACGTCGCTACGAGGCTGCCTCAAGCGAGTTGTCGAGTACGACGACGGTGTCCATTTTTGTACCCGATTTTGCGGCTTCTAACCCGGTACCCGTGCTTTTTTACCTGTCGGGACTGACCTGTACCGATGAAAATGCAGTGACTAAGGCGGGTGCGCAACGGATTGCGAGCGAGCTCGGAATCGCCCTTGTCTTCCCAGACACCAGTCCGCGAGGTGACACTGTGGCAAGCGACCCCGACGGGGCTTATGACCTTGGTCTGGGAGCAGGCTTTTATTTAAATGCGACGCAGGAACCGTGGTCTGAGCATTACCGCATGGACGCGTTTATCACGACTGAGCTGCCAGAGCTGCTGATTGGCATTGCGGGATTAGACCTTCAGAGAGTCAGTATTTGTGGTCACTCTATGGGTGGCCACGGTGCCATGACCTTGGCCTTAAAAAACCCTGGAAAGTATCGATCGGTCAGTGCGTTTTCACCGATTTGCGCACCGGCCAGCTGTCCGTGGGGCCACAAGGCCTTTAGCGCCTATCTGGGTGATAACGTGGCCCAGTGGACCCAGCACGATGCGAGTGAGTTGATTAGAGCGGGTGCTCAGCAGGTCCCCCTTTTAATTGATCAGGGATCGACGGATCCATTTCTTGCTGAGCAACTCAAGCCTGAACTCCTTCGGTCAGCCTGCGCTGACGTTGGGTTTCCCCTGACCTATCGCGAGCATGACGGCTTCGATCACAGTTATTTCTTCATCGCGTCATTTATTGAGGATCATTTGAGGTTCCACGCGAAGTACCTGACGAAGATCGGCGATCTTTAATGATTAGAGCGCAACGAACAAGTCGAGACCGCTGAGCACAAGGACAACCCGTAGGATCAGTTTCGAGCGCTTATCCAGTGCGTCAAATTGCTTTTTAAGTTCGGCGAGCTCTTCTTTGGTGGCATCACTGGCTTCGACAATCTTTTCTCGACTGGCAGCAATTGCACCTGCGGCGGCGACACCGGCGGTCGAGACCCCCATGGCACGGAGTAAGCGGCGGCGACTGAGTAGTGATGTACCAGTTTGGTCGTCGGTCATATCGGTAATTACGGACTCCTGCTCAATTAAGACTGATTAAAAACGGGCTTTCGTTTTTCGAGGAAGGCTGCCATTCCTTCCTGTGAATCAGGTGTCCCCAGCGTGGCTGCAACGGCGCGTTGTTCATCTTCAATGGACTCATCAAGAGTCTTAGCGTGACACCCAACAATGGTTTCCAGAACCGCTTTCACCGCCAGGCGAGGTTGTGCAGCCAACTCTTCACCCAGTGCCTGTGCTCGCGCTTTTAATTGCGCTAGTGGAACAACCTCTGTCACCAGACCCATGTTAAGCGCTTCGTTGCCATCGATTTTGCGCGCACGCAAAATCATATCGAGCGCATGCGCCTGACCCACGACACGAGGAAGGCGGGCCGATCCACCCCATGCAGGAACACTACCTAAATCCATTTCGGGCAGTCCTATTTTTGCACCTTCGCTCGCCGCGATGCGGAAATGGCAGGCCAGAGGTAACTCAAGCCCGGCACCCAGGCAGTAGCCAAAAAAAGTGGCGATAGCCGGCGTTCCACCGTTCTCGATCATGCCCAGAACACGATGGCGTTGGGCGAAAAACGCGGCGGGACTGCCTGCGCGCTTGATGCCCTCAGGGATTTGCCTGAGATTCATGCCGGCTGAGAAATTTGCCTGCCCCTCTGCGGTGAAGACCATGGCTCGGATCGCAGGGTCAGCCAACACATCGGGTAGCTGTTCTTCAAGACAGTCGATGTAGTCAACGGGCATCAAGTTGTAAGGCGCATCGTTGATGCTAAATGTAGCCACGTTGTTTTTCACGGAGAAAAGATAGGGATCTGCCACAGCCGATGACCTCCGATTACTGAAGTGACCATTCTATTGGGGGCACTAGCGCTTTGCCTACAGTGTTAGAAAATTGTGTAGATAAAGGGAGCCAATGCGGATCCCTGAGTCATGACCACGAGCACACCCAGAATAAGCATGATGCCGATGATCGGAGCCATCCACAGCTTCTTTCGTTCGAGCATAAAGCCCCAGAGGTCTTTTAGAAGATCAAACACTAGTAAGGTCTCTCAAAGTGATCACGGTCTCGCGTGCTACTGGCAACACGGTAACTCTCTCGAGTGGTATCCCCGGTCTTGCGGGACAGCGCGTCTCGTCCGACAAGCGCCATGAAGATGCCCAGTGGTACGAACACAACATAGTAAAGCACGAACATGATGATACGGGTATTGACGTAGCCGGCGATGAGACCGAAGCGCATCCAGGCACGATAAAACGGCGTCAGTACAGGGGGTAGGATAAGGGCAACAGCGCTCAGAATCGCGGCAAAAGCCCAGGGCCAAGGTGGGAATGGGTGTCCCAGCACCCAGGGCAGCAAGACACCAAACAGTGCGACAAGTATTGCACTGAACAGGAGACCGAACTGGCGCAGTTCTGTCTGTGTTGTGGGTGTGTCAGGTGTCTTATTCATCATCATTGTCAGTCCAGCTGAAACTCTTCCTTCCATGACTCGTCATCGTCCCATTCAGGTTGCTCGGCTTTAATGAGCAGCGCATTTCCCAAAACGAGCAGGTCCATTTCCGTTCGCATGAAGCAGCGATACGCATCTTCTGGCGAACAGACAATGGGTTCACCACGGACGTTGAACGAGGTGTTGATCAGTACTGGACAGCCGGTGATCGCCTCAAAGGCAGAGAGAAGGCTATGAAATCGTGGGTTGGTCTCCTCGTGAACGGTTTGTAGCCGTGCAGAGTAGTCAACGTGGGTGATGGCGGGCACCTGAGAGCGCGCGACGTTGAGCTGATCAATGCCAAACAAGCCCTTGTCCTCATCGGACATGGGTAGGCGGCGATCCTCCCTGATGGTCGCGACTTTAAGCATGTAGGGACTGGTCGTATCTGTATTGAACCAATCAGACACCGCGCTCGCCTTAATTGCCGGTGCGAACGGTCGGAACGACTCACGGTTTTTGATTTTGAGGTTCATGACCGACTGCATGGTGGGTGAACGCGCATCACCGATAATAGAGCGCGCGCCAAGCGCGCGGGGGCCAAACTCCATTCGACCGTTGAACCAACCGACCACCGCGCCACAATCCAACGCAGCGGCAACCTCGGGCATCAACGTGGTGTCGTCGTATCGATGAAACGGGGCTTCGATACCGGTCAAGTAGTCGTCTATCGCGTCCTGACTGAATGATTTCCCAAGGTAAGCGCCTTGCATGGTGTCGCTGCGATCATTGGCTTCTCGGGGTTTGTCGAGGTACTCATGCCAGGTCGCAAGCGCTGCGCCCAAGGCACCGCCGGCATCGCCAGCCGCTGGTTGTATCCAAATCTGCTCGAAGGGCCCCTCGCGCTCGAGTCGACCGTTGGCCACGCAGTTAAGCGCAACACCGCCGGCGAGGCAAAGGTGATCTACCTCGAGCTCTCTGTGAATCGTCGCGGCAAGCTTTAATACAATGTCCTCGGTGACCGCTTGGATGGATGCGGCGATGTCCATTTCGCGCTGGGTTAGCTCCGCCTCGGGCTGTCGTGGCGGACCACCGAACAATCGGTCGAACCGACGATTGGTCATGGTCAAACCCGTTGCGTAGTTGAAATAGCGCATGTCGAGTCTAAAGGTTCCGTCGGGCTTGATATCCATGAGATGGGCTTTGATGAGGTCGACGTAGCGCGGTTCTCCGTAGGGGGCGAGCCCCATGAGTTTGTATTCACCTGAATTGACCTTAAAACCGCTGTAGTAGGTGAATGCCGAGTAAAGAAGACCGAGGGAGTGAGGGAATTGTATTTCCCATTGTGGTGTCAGCGTCGAGCCATCGCCCAGCCATACTGAGCTCGTCGCCCACTCGCCCACTCCGTCGAGGCAGAGCACAGCTGCTGTCTTAAATGGGCTGGCATAAAAGGCCGATGCGGCGTGTGAGCCGTGATGTTCATGAAACAGCAGGGGCGGTAAGCCTGTCTGCTCCAGCCCCGATAAGGACGCCAGTTCACGTTTCAGTGTCACTTTTAAAAAGAGTTTCTCTTTTAGCCAGACCGGTATGGCCATGACGAACGAGCGAAACCCTTTGGGTGCGAAGGCGAGATAGGTCTCCAATAATCGCTCAAACTTCACCAGAGGCTTGTCGTAAAAGGTAATGTAGTCAATCTCAGCCAGACTCAGCCCGGCTTCCTCGAGACAGTAGGCGATCGCGTTGGCAGGAAACGCGGCGTCGTGTTTTTTTCGCGAGAAGCGCTCTTCTTGCGCTGCCGCTACGATTTTACCGTCGACCAATAGCGCCGCTGCACTGTCGTGATAAAAGGCTGAGAGGCCAAGCACGTTGATTGATTGTGTCATTGCAGGTTAACTATCGCCGCTCTTGGGAAACTTAGGTGCGTTGATTAAGGTATCACGCATCGTCAAAGGATAATGTTCAGTGTCAAA
>JAQXEB010000266.1 GCA_029251065.1 Luminiphilus sp. | reverse complement strand
AGTGAATCCAGTCGAAGTGCTCGGCAACCAAGCGGGTCTTGTTTGATTGTAAAGGACCTAAAAAGTGCCACGTGATATCGAGCGAACGGCATTGCTGGCATTTTTCGACCCCCTCGCTCACGTAGTTTTCACCAAAATCGCGGATTCCGGCCCTAAAGGCCTCTCGAATGGCGTCGACGGGCTTTGTTTTGCTGACTGCAATCAGTCTGATGTCGGAGTCAGCTCGATTCGCGTTGTGCGCCGCATTTGCAAGTCGGCTTCTGACGCGAGATATGTTTTCATGTAAAAGTGATTGCTTCATCGCTATATTTTACGTGCCTATAGCTCTTGTAGGAACCTGGGTGTTAAGGACATTTTTATGGACATTACGGAGCTCCTAGCGTTTACGGCTCAGCAAAATGCGTCTGATTTGCACTTGTCGGCGGGTCTTCCACCTATGATACGTGTGGATGGCGATATTAGGCGTGTCAATGTGCCGCCTATGGATCACGCGCAAGTCCAAGCGTTGATGTATGACATTATGAACGATCAACAACGGCGTGATTATGAAGATCAGCTCGAAACCGATTTTTCGTTTGAAGTGCCGGGAATTGCTCGCTTTCGGGTCAATGCTTTTAACCAAAATCGTGGGGCAGGTGCTGTCTTTAGAGTGATTCCATCGAAAATTTTGTCGCTGGACGACTTGGGCATGCCCGACGTCTTAAAAGAGTTTGCAATGATGCCTCGTGGACTCGTTTTGGTCACGGGTCCCACGGGGTCAGGTAAGTCCACGACACTGGCGGGTATGGTGGATTTTATCAATGAAAAGCGGTTCGATCACATATTAACGATTGAAGACCCCATTGAGTTTTTGCACGAGAGCAAGAAATGTCTGATCAATCAACGCGAAGTGAACCGTGATACACGGAGTTTTTCGACCGCGTTGAGGTCAGCGCTTCGAGAGGACCCCGATATCATCATGGTTGGCGAGTTGAGGGACTTGGAGACCATCAGACTCGCTTTGACCGCGGCTGAGACGGGTCACTTAGTATTTGGCACGTTGCACACCACGTCTGCTGCTAAGACGGTTGACCGGGTTATCGATGTTTTCCCCGGGGAGGAGAAGGCAATGGTGCGTTCAATGCTGTCCGAATCGTTGATGGGGGTCGTCTCTCAGACATTGCTAAAGCGCAATGGCGGTGGGCGTGTGGCGGCACTAGAAATTCTCCGTGGTAACGCAGCGATTCGTAATCTTATTCGTGAGGATAAAGTTGCTCAGATCTATTCAGCCATTCAGACCGGTCAGTCTGCTGGTATGCAGACCATGGATCAAAGCCTTCAGGGTTTGGTGGACAAGCATCTGATCGACATTGCCATTGCCCGCGCCAAAGCCCGACAACCCGATAACATGGTGTAAGTGACGACGTGATACTTGATGAATTTCTCAAGCAAGTGGTTGATCGTAGGGCTTCCGACGGATTTGCCGCTGTCGGTTCAGTACCGACATTTAAAGTGGATGGCGATTTAAGAGGTCACGGCGATACGCCATTAGACGCGGATGATGTTCTGGCGATGATTAAAGCCAGCATGACGACCGCCCAGTTTGAGGCTTATGAGAGCAGTTGTGATGCAAACTACGCCATCGAGCACCCTGAACTGGGTCGTTTTAGAGCCAGTGCCTACGTTCAGCGCGAGCAACCGGGCTTAGTTATTCGTCGCATTCACCACGAAATACCTAACTTCGATGCGCTGGGATTGCCCGCGCAGTTGAAAGAACTCAGCTTGATGAAGCGGGGTTTAATTATGATCGTGGGGGCAACGGGCTCGGGTAAGTCAACCACGCTCGCGTCAATGGTCGATTATCGAAACCGACACCGGCGAGACCACATCATCACGGTTGAAGACCCGATTGAATATGTTCACCAACATCAACAATCGATCATCAGTCAGCGTGAAGTCGGGGTCGACACCGAATCGTTTGAGGTGGCGCTGAAGACGGCATTACGACAAGCCCCCAATGTCATTATGATCGGCGAGGTTCGCGACGCTGAGACCATGAAAATCGCCCTTTCCTATGCGGAGACGGGCCACCTGTGCCTGTGCACGCTTCATGCGGGCGGAGCAAAACAAGCGCTTGAACGAATACAGAGCTTTTTCCCAGAAGAACATATTCGGCGCTTGTGGATGGACTTGTCGATTAATTTACGTGCCGTTGTTGCGCAACAACTGCTGCCAAGGCGCGATGAGCGCGGCCGTACGGCGATCGTAGAGCTCTTGCTGTCGACGCTACTGATGCAAGAGCACATCCGCGCAGGTGACGTGGAAAAAATTACCGACCTGATAAAGCGCTCGTCAAAGTATGGCATGCAGACCTTTGACCAGGCCCTGTTGGCCGCGTTCAAGCAGGGGTTAATCACAGTAGAGCAAGCCCTGAGAGCGGCCGAGTCCGAGAACGATGTGCGCTTGGCGATTAAACTTGAGTCACCCAGTCGCGGAGCAGATGGGAGAACGAGCCTCGAGGTTGAGACTCCTGACGGTAGCTATGTCGATAAATGGTGGTTGGATCGTTAAGTGTTGGAGGCCAAGTAGCTCTCTAGGATAATCGCCGCGGCGAGATCATCAATCGGGACCGTTGCGTAGTCGCCCCTGTGCCCTGCATCTTTGGCGCGTAATTTTGCCTCTTTGGAGGTAAATCGCTCATCGTGGAGCTCGACTCGAAGCTGAAAGCGACCCTCGAGCTGGCGCGCAAAGCGAGCGGCTTTCGCTGACAAGTCAGTACTTTCACCGCCCTCGCTAATGGGGTTTCCAACAATAACCGCAGTGGGCAGCCATTCGTAAACAAGCGCACCCACCTTGTCCCAATTGGGCTTGCCGTGCTGGGCGCCTAATACGGCAAGCGGTCTGGCCTCCTTGGTCAGTGTATTACCCACGGCGACACCAATGTTGGAAAGTCCAAAATCGAAGCACAGTAATGTCGAGACTCTGGCCACTTAGCTGTGCCCAGCCTGTTGAGTAAGTAGCCGAATGTCGATGCCCAGTAACTTGCCGGCCGAGGCCGATTTTTCATCGGTAGGGGTTTCGAAGAGAACCGTCGTATCGGCATCAATAGTGAGCCAACTGTTTTCAGCAATCTCCTGCTCAAGTTGTCCTGCGGACCACCCCGCGTAGCCCAGGGCCACAAGGTGCTGGTCAGGACCTTTTCCACCGGCGATGTCTGCGAGCACGTCTTTTGATGTGGTTAGCCACACGTCTTGATTCACCTTAAGCGTGGCGTCGTAGCTGATTCCGGGTGAGTGAAGAACAAAACCACGGTCAACTTTAATAGGGCCCCCGGCCATGACGGAAACTTCATCGTGACTGAGTAGTGGTTGAATATTAAGGTGCTCGAAAACATCAGCCAGCTGAAGATCGAGCGGCTTGTTGATCACAATACCCATTGCGCCGGCTTCCCCGTGTTCGCACACGTAGGTCACGGTGCCTTTAAAAAAACCAGATTCAATGACCGGTGTTGCGATCAAGAAATAGCCTTTTAATGAATCTGTAGTGCGCTGCACGTCCATAATTGTTTATTTGCCTGGTTTAGGGCCGGAACTGCCAAGTTCTCACGATCTCTAGTTTATCGACTTGTGCACTCAATGCGGGTGGAAATGCGGGGTAAGGTGCCGCATCTTGGACCGTTTTTACAGCGGCACGATCGAGGTGTGGGAATCCTGATGAGTCGAGTACTTGGACATTGAGCAAGATACCAAACTTGTCGACAACCGTAAGGAGGCGAACATCACCGCGCGCATTCCCGACACCATTAAGGGCGGCATTACCGAATTGTTCTACGCGATTGACCCACTGCCGCAGGTAGTGAGCATCCAGAGCGCGACGAGCGGCGACACTTCCTAGGCGTGTACTTTGTACCTGATCCTGTTGCATTTGCGACAGTTCCCCCTGCAAGCGTTCAACCTCAGCCGCAAGTGTCGACGCATCTGACGTGTCGACTGGTTCGGACTGCATCAGCGCAAGGGTAGCCGAGGCTTGCTTCTCTGAAAATGTCCTGGCGAGTTCGCCTGGGCGCGATAACTGATTATCGCTTGCAATGTGTTGGGTGTCCGTTGGCGCTTGCTGACTCGGCGTGAGAATAACGGTGACTGCCGTCGACTTCTGTGACAGTGCGGCACCGATTAGTGTGGTTGAGAGAACCACCGCGACTGCGGTATGAAGCACTACAGAGAGGCTGGCCGCGAGTGGCATATTGCCTAAAACGCCGTATTCAGACTGCACGGTGCTCCGCTACCTCACGCTCAATACACGCAATCAGTTTTTCGCCAATCTGCGTATTTTCAGCACGATCAATTTCGCGCATGCACGTGGGACTTGTGACATTGATTTCGGTGAGATAGTCACCAATGACGTCAAGGCCCACGAATAACAGCCCCTTTTCTTTTAGCGCAGGACCCACTTGTTCAGCAATCCATCGGTCGCGATCTGACAGGGCCTGGACGACACCGGACCCGCCCGCTGCGAGATTCCCACGGTTCTCCCCGGCCATTGGCAATCGAGCCAAGCAGAAGGGTATCGGCTCTCCGTCGATCATTAGAATACGTTTATCGCCGTCCTTGATCTCTGGCAAATAGCGCTGCGCCATAATCGTCTCGCCACCGTTTTTGGTCAGTGTCTCGAGTATGACGTTAAGGTTTGGATCCGCGCGGCTCACCCTGAAAATGGATTGTCCACCCATGCCGTCCAAGGGCTTATAAATCACATCCTCATGCGTTTTATGAAACGCTTTGAGTGCCGCTGGATCCCTTGAAACCAATAGCGGTGGGCAGCATTGGGGGAACTGAGTGGCAAACAGTTTTTCATTGCAGTCGCGCAGGCTCGCACAGCGATTAACGATTAATGTGCCACGGCGTTCCGCGTCCTCGAGCAGTTGCGTTGTGTAGAAAAACTCCATGTCAAACGGAGGATCTTTTCTCATAAGCACAACGTCGAGCTCTGACAAGGGCGCGCTATAGCGCGCCCCTAACGCAAACCAATCTTCATCGCTCTCGTAAACGTTAAGTGGACGCAGTGAGGCAATTGTTTCGCCATTCTGAACAGATAAATCTGACTGCTCTAAGTAAGTCAGGCGATGCCCAGCTCCGCTCGCAACCCTTAATAACCCAAGCGTCGTGTCTTTTTTCGTATTGATGGACGAGATTGGATCCATCAGAACCCCAATGCTCAAAGCCATATCAGC
>JAQXEB010000265.1 GCA_029251065.1 Luminiphilus sp. | reverse complement strand
CCCTTGAAAATCGGATTGCGCCTGCAAGAACATCAGTTACTTGCCGTAAACGGCACACACCTTGTCATTGGATCCGTCGAGCAACTTTCATTTGCCAATGACGTATGGCGGGACGATGGGACACTCGATCTTACTGGCATGGATCTCGTTGCCGGCGCGGGTCTTGATGGGTATCACGACGTTGGGTCCGGACGACGGTTTGCCTACGCAAAACCAGACGAAGTCCCCCGCAAGATTGGATAGTCGCAGCCTTGAGCGTTCTTCGGTAATCTAGGCGTGATGACAACCTGGAGATGACCAATGGCCGAGAAACACGCTGAACCCAGAGCGAATCCAATTTTTTTAGGCATACTGTTTGCCGGCATTCTCGCAACGCTTGTCTTTATTTTAATGACTGGAGATTACGGCGAGCCAACGGTGCCTGAAGAATTAGTCATGGTTCAACCCCCGGTGGAACCCGCCCCAGCACCTATCGAGGCCGAGGTTCCTGCGGCGCCCATTGCCGCCCCTGTTGCCACTGAAGTTCAGCCTAAGACCCCACCAGCACCGGTTGTCGCCGAGGAAACCGGTGACCGGTACGCGCGCGAATCGATCGACGCCGTCAATGGTGGCAAGGCGCTCGCCCAGTTTGTTGCGGGGGACTACGTTGTCGAACGCGCGGTCGCAATTATTGATGCGCTGCGCCGCGGTGAAGTGCCTTACAAGCTACTACCGGTCGGTAAACCGTCAACGACCTTTCCAATTTCGGATGACGGACTTCGCGTCACTCTCGATGCTGCCGGCTTTAGCCGCTACGACGGTTTTGCCCAGTGGGTCGGTGGGCTCGACACCACGGCACTTGTCTCCCTCTTGAACGACTACGAGATGATAGCGACCCAGGCTCTCACCCGCATGGGCGTGAGTGATTTTGATATCCGAAGTGCCGTACTGGCAGCCACCACTCAAATCCTCTCAACACCCCAAGTCGCGGTCGATGCCGAGCTGATGCGACGCGAGGCCAATTGGGTCTACATAGACCCGGAGTTGGAGGCGTTGTCCTCACTGCAAAAGCAGGTCCTGCGAATGGGGCCGGAAAACGCGGACATCATTCAGCAAAAAGCACGGGATATTCGAGGCGTCTTGTTAGACGGCAGCCCCTAAAATAAGGGAGGGGGTGAGTCGGTAACGGGTTAATCTGAGCCGGTATCGAGCAAATGTATAAAGTGGTTCGGTGAAAAGCCACGCGACGCCATGAAGCGTCCGCGCTTCGCGCGCTCCTTTTGTTTCTCATGCCATTCAGCGGGCAACGTTTTGTGCCCAAACTTCCGGTCGTACAATTCTTCCGCCAGCGCAAACCAGTCGACACCGTCGGGAAATGCACTGTCGAGGGCGCTCTGAGGATCACAACCTTTTTGTTTAAGCTCGTAGGTCAGTTTTTTAGGGCCGCTGCCTCGGCCGATCAATTGTCGCGCCATTGATTGCGCGTAGCGTTCATTGCTCAGCAACCCCTCGCTCGTCAACGTGTCGATGACGTCATGGAACATGTCTTCCGTGACGACAGATTTCCTGAACCGTCGCTGGAGTTTGGTGAGAATCTCTTGAGAGGAGTGTTCACGCCGAGCCAGCAGATCCATTGCGGCTCGGCGCACATCAGACGCTTTGACTTCCACCAAAGCTAGCCTTCCACTGGCTCCTCTGACGCCACGTCGTTCGACTCAGCCTGGTCTGATGGCAGACTCATGGTCTGGCGCCGAATCTCATTTTCGATTTCAGACGCAATGGCGGGATTCTCATCAAGAAACTTGGCGGCATTGGCCTTTCCCTGACCGATCTTATCGCCTTTGTACGCGTACCAAGCGCCCGACTTATCCACGAGATTGAGCTTAACGCCCCAGTCGAGGACCTCACCCATCTGGTAAATCCCGACCCCGTACATAATTTGGAACTCCGCCTGTTTAAACGGCGGTGACACTTTGTTTTTAACCACCTTCACACGCGTCTCGTTACCAACAATCTCGTCGCCGTCTTTGATGGCGCCAATACGACGAATATCCAGTCGGACTGATGAGTAGAACTTGAGCGCATTGCCACCCGTTGTGGTTTCGGGGCTACCGAACATCACACCGATCTTCATGCGAATCTGGTTAATAAAAATAACAAGGCAGTTGGTTTGCTTAATCGCCCCGGTCAGCTTGCGCATGGCTTGACTCAGTAACCGTGCCTGAAGACCCACGTGAGAGTCCCCCATATCGCCTTCGATTTCCGCCTTCGGTGTCAGCGCAGCGACAGAGTCGATCACTAAAATGTCTACCGCCCCAGAACGCACCAGCATTTCCGCAACCTCAAGTGCCTGCTCGCCGGTGTCGGGCTGCGACATAATCAGATCGTCGACTTGAACACCTATCTTTTCCGCATACTGCGGGTCGAGCGCATGCTCTGCATCGATAAACGCTGCTGTGCCACCCATCTTTTGCGCCTCAGCAATGACCTGCAACGTGAGTGTTGTTTTACCCGAAGACTCTGGGCCGTAGATTTCACAAATACGACCTCTGGGCAAACCACCAATCCCTAACGCAATGTCGAGCCCCAGCGAACCCGTCGATATAGCAGGAATCGCGACACGCTCTTGGTCGCCCATGAGCATTACTGTTCCCTTGCCAAACTGTCTTTCGATTTGCGTCAGTGCCGCGTCAAGGGCTTTTTGCTTATTCGGATCCATGTGTCTCTCCATCAGGTTTAACTACTGTATATATAATCAGTATTTTTTAGTCAATTTGCAATGGAGTTTACCCACCATTTATCGGTTTTGTTACAGCAACACCATTCACCTGTCGCCTCAGACGACAGGCCCAGCTTTGTAGTTGCTTTGTATCACTGGTCGTCGCCAAAAATACCCACAGTCTTCTCGCCGGCTGCATTAATACTCGCGCGATACATGCCCGGTGTATTAAACGTCAGCGCCACGTTACCGGCACGATCGACGGCGGCCACACCGCCCTCTCCTCCGGCTGCGACCAACTCCTTTAAAACCACTTGCGCGGTAGCGTCGTGCAATGAGGCCCCAGCAAATTGCATACGTGCACAGATATCTCGGGATACTGTATGGCGGATGAAGAACTCACCATGCCCCGTCGCAGAGACAGCGCACGATCGGTTATCCGCATAAGTTCCTGCACCAATAATTGGCGAGTCACCCACCCGCCCCCAGCGCTTCCCGGTCATGCCGCCGGTCGAGGTGCCCGCAACTAAATTGCCGGCTTTGTCGAGGACCACAACGCCCACCGTACCGAACTTATAATCCGCCTCGGGCTCAACACCCGCGAATTCGTCAGCCTTGAACGCTTCTAGGGCTTTTCGGCGTCGCTCAGTGCCAAAATATTCAGGGTGCACCGAGTCGATTCCCTTCGCTTTTGCAAAGGCTTCAGCCCCTTTTGCGGCCAACATGACATGCGGAGAGTCCTCCATGACAGTCCTCGCCAGCGCAATGGGCGACTTGACCGTGGTCACCCCGGCCACAGCGCCTGCTTCCAATGTCTCGCCGTGCATAATCGACGCGTCTAGCTCGTGGCGTCCATCCCAGGTGTAGACCGCCCCCTTGCCGGCATTAAAGAGCGGAGAGTCTTCCATTTTTTGAATCACGTTGACCACAACGTCTAGTCCGGGACGTCCAGCCTCCAACTGCCGGTGCCCATCAGTAATGGCGGCCTCAAGAAACACACGATAGGTGGCCTCAAGTTCAGCACTCATCTTACCTCGCTCTATAGTGCCAGCCCCACCATGCAGGGCGATGGCAACCGGTGAACTGTCAGCACCCGCCATCGTCGACACCATCCAAAAACACATTAACAACCATCGCATGATCACTCCCCATCATTTCGAAATACACTGCCCGCCTTCATTACAAAGCTGGGACGCTCTAACACGGTGACGTCGGTCAGCGGGTTGGCATCAAACGCGATGATATCGGCATGAAATCCCGCGGCAATCTGCCCGAGGCTGTCTTCGACCCGCAACAACGATGCGGCATTGACCGTCGCCGACTGAATGGCGGCCATCACCGGCATGCCCGCCTCGACCATGAAACGAAACTCCTTGCCATTTGCGCCGTGTGGCGACACACCTGAATCGGTGCCAAACGCAATTTTCACACCTGCTTTATATGCCTCTGCAAACGTGTCTTGTATTTGAGGACCAATGGCAGCCGCTTTGGGGCGCACAACAGCGGGGAGTTTGCCATCCATCTTTGCAAGATCGCCAACCCATTTACCGGCAGAGATCGTAGGGACATACCACGTCCCTTGACTGAGCATGAGTCCCATCGCTTCGTCGTCCATGTAGGTGCCATGCTCGACGGAATCGACGCCCGCACTAATGGCGCGCTTCATACCCAGTGCTCCGTGTGCGTGAACCGCAACGACAAAGCCATAATCTTTCGCAGCTGACATGACCGCCGCCAGTTCTTGGTCAGTAAACTGTGGGTTATCACCACTTTTGGCGAGTGACAAAACACCCCCCGTCACCGTCAGTTTGACAACGTCGCTACCGTCTTTATAGCGCTGTCTGACCGCTTTATAAGCGTCCTCAGGTCCATTCACAACGCCCTCTTTGGGACCCGGGTCGCCGCGCAAATCAGACCTGATGCCGTTTGTAGGGTCCGCGTGACCTCCGGTGGTGGCGAGTGACTTACCGGCCGCAAAAATACGCGGACCGTCGACGATGTTTTTTTCAATCGCATCGCGCAGTGCAAAAATGGCATCGATGTCGCCCGCACCCAAATCACGCACCGTGGTGAATCCGGCATTTAAGGTTCGTCGCGCATAGACCGTCGAGCGCAATGCGATGTCGGCTGAATTCATAAAGAACTCCTCCGAGTAGCTCGCAGGGGGATTCAACTCGCCATCCAGATGAACGTGCATATCCATAAACCCGGGCGACACGTACGCGTCTCGCAGATTAATCACATCTGCATTGGCCACATCAACAAAGCCTTTTTGCACCGAGAGAATCCGCCCACCCTCAATAGTAATTGTCTGCCGCTCGGCAACCTCGCCGCGCTTTGTATCGAACAGAAAGCCGGCGTGAATGACGGTCGCTGCACTCGCTGTATGTGTGACAAGAAGGGCGATCAGCCCAAGCATTAATCGCATCATCATGACCCCTTAATAATGACAAATCAGCGTTGACGATAGCCCTAAAGACCATCGACAGCCAGTGGCCTGGGTAAAACTCGGAAAATAAATTTCGGCGTGTAGGAGTCACTCGATTTTAACGCGCCTCATGTGATTTTCGCGCGCCCGTGACTCTTAGCCTTCGACAGGTATTGTTGATTAATACGGATCTATTCTAACTTCCCTGACGCGTTCGGGTTACTCTAAGCGCCCAACTGTCTAAGGCGGGAAAAAGCAGTGGTTTAACAACTGCCCAGCCCGATTTAGGGGCGCCGAGGGTTTGCTCGGGGGAAGTACCTGTGAGTTCACGGGCCGTCAGTGAGTCCGATGATGATTGTGACGGACCAGTGAAACAGAAATAATAGAGCGTCAAGGTTTACGGCTTTCGATAGGCCTTGGCACACAAGCGGTCTTTAGATAGATAAACAGCATGGTTACAGGGTCAGATACAAGTCAACACACACCGATGATGCGCCAGTTTTTGGCGATAAAAAGTGCGCATCCTAGCGCGCTATTGTTCTACCGGATGGGCGACTTTTACGAGCTCTTTTACGATGACGCAGTGATCGCAGCTCCTGTATTGGATATCACACTGACCTCCAGAGGTCAGTCTGCCGGCGCCCCGATACCCATGGCAGGTGTGCCCTTCCACGCCGCTGAAGGCTATTTAGCCCGACTGGTTCGTGCGGGATTTTCAGTTGCGATCGCAGAGCAAATTGGCGACCCAGCCGAATCTAAAGGACCCGTTGAACGCAAAGTGGTGCGCATTGTCACCCCAGGCACACTAACCGACGAATCCTTACTCGATGCCAGCGGCGATTCGCTGATCGTCGCTCTATACCGATTTCAGTTGTCCTGCGGCATTGCCTGGATGGACGTCAGTAGTGGCCGATTTTTAGTCACTGAAGTCGAAAATGACGAAGCGCTCAGCGCGGAATTGCAGCGATTGTCACCCGCCGAGTTACTCGTGCCCGAAGACGCCAGTCTGCCGCCACTGGGTGATCACGTCGCCATTCGCAGGCTACCTCAGTGGCAATTCGATGAAGAAAGTGCGCGCCAGGCACTGAATCGGCAATTTCAAACGCGTGACCTCAGTGGGTTTGGCTGCGACGGGCTATCCCTTGCTGTCTCAGCAGCAGGCTGCTTGCTTGACTATGTCAAAGACACACAGCGCAATGAACTCCCGCACCTGGTCTCAATCAGTCACGAGCGCCAAAGCGACACCGTCATCCTCGATGCGGCCACACGTCGAAATCTCGAGATTGACCGAAATATTCATGGCGGGGAAGACAACACCCTGTTTGCGGTTTACAACTCGACCATTACCGCTATGGGGACACGGCATCTGCGACGGTGGCTTCATCGACCCGTGTGTGTAAGGGAAGAGCTTGATGCGCGCCTCGACAGCGTTGAACGCCTCCGTCAAGACTACAGCTATGAGCCAACACGCCGGCAACTCAAGCCTATTGCAGACCTTGAACGAATTTTATCGCGAGTGGCACTGCGTTCCGCGCGGCCTCGCGATCTTACGCGGCTTCGAGACAGCTTGTGGGCGCTGCCCGAGCTCGTTTCGACGCTGCCGCAAGATAGACCTCGCTTAACCGCTCTGGCGGCTGATATTGGCGACTACCCAGACCTGTGTACGTTACTCAGTGCCGCTTTAATCGAAGCGCCACCGGTTGTCATCCGCGATGGAGGGGTCCTCGCCAGCGGCTATGACGAGGAGCTCGACGAACTCCGAGGTATCAGTGAAAATGCCGGCGAGTACCTGGTGGACATTGAGCGTCGTGAACGTGAGGCGACGGGACTATCGACCTTAAAAGTCGGTTACAACCGCGTTCACGGTTACTACATTGAGATCAGTCGGCAGCAGTCAGATCGCGCGCCCGACGCGTACCAGCGCCGGCAGACGCTAAAAAACGTCGAGCGTTTTATTACGCCCGAACTTAAGCTGTTTGAAGACAAAGCACTATCGAGCAGAAGTCGGGCGCTTGCTCGTGAAAAATACCTCTATGAGCAACTGGTTGATCGCGTCGCACAGGACCTGCTTTTGTTGCAAGGCACGGCCAGTGCCATCTGCGACCTCGATGTACTCGCCTGCTTTGCAGAACGCGCTGACGCGTTATCGTTGAGCCGGCCCGCCTTTAGTGACTCTGCGCAGTTGGACATTGTGAGCGGTCGACACCCCGTCGTTGAGCAGGTGAGCGGTCAACCGTTTATTGCCAATAACACGCTCCTCAACGAAAGCCGACGAATGCTCTTGATCACCGGGCCCAATATGGGGGGCAAATCGACCTACATGCGACAAAACGCATTGATCGTTCTACTCGCTCATTGTGGCGCGTTTGTTCCAGCAACCAGCGCCACCCTGTCTATGGTTGATCGAATTTTTACGCGAATCGGCTCATCAGACGATTTGGCCAGTGGTTTATCGACCTTCATGGTTGAAATGACTGAAACAGCCAATATTTTGCACAACGCCACGGAACGCAGTGTCGTACTCATGGATGAGGTTGGACGCGGCACAAGTACCTTTGACGGCTTAAGTATTGCATGGGCCGCGGCAGTGGCGCTCTCAGAGCGTGTGCGCGCACTGACGTTCTTTGCAACCCATTACTTTGAACTTACCGCGCTACCCGAAAGTCACGCATCCATGGCCAATGTGCACTTGGATGCGACCGAGCACGACGACCACGTCGTGTTCATGCATCACATTCAAGAGGGGCCGGCAAATCGCAGTTTTGGTCTGGAAGTTGCCAAACTGGCTGGCGTGCCTCACGGCGTGTTGTTGCATGCCCGTCAAAAGCTTGCGGAGCTAGAAAGTCAACAAGGCACGACCAAGGTGATGCCAGAACGTAGGCAAGTCGATTTATTCACTGTGGAAGCACCGGCAAGTCCAGCTCTTGACGTCCTAAAAGGTATAGACCCTGATCAAATGACGCCTAAAGACGCTTTAGACGCTCTGTATACCTTGAAAACTTTACTAGACACTTAGATCGTCTTAAAATTTTGACCGGCCGCACTAAACCATTAATCAAAGCGGGTATTTTGGGGGAAACACTATGACGTTCGTCGTTGGCGAAGACTGTATTAAATGCAAACACACGGATTGCGTGGAGGTTTGTCCTGTTGATTGTTTTTACGAAGGACCTAACTTTCTGGTGATACACCCTGATGAGTGTATTGACTGTGCACTTTGTGAGCCTGAATGCCCAATCGACGCCATTTTTTCTGAAGATGAATTGCCAGCCGACCAAGAAAACTTCTTAGCACTCAACGCTGAACTTGCTGAGATATGGCCTAACATCACTGAGAAAGGAGAATCGCCCGCCGACGCTGCCGAGTGGGAGGGTAAACCTGGAAAACTTGCCCTACTTGAGCGCTAGCGTTTAGCTGAGCAAAACGCTTTCGGAAAGCCCATTTCTAAGGGCCAACCGCTTGAGCCTCGCCAGCGCATCCAGTTGAATTTGCCTCACGCGTTCGCGTGTGAGGCTCACTTCTTTGCCGACTTCTTCAAGCGTCGAGGCCTCGTAGCCGAGCAACCCAAATCGTCTCGCTAAAATTTCACGTTGCCGCTCGGGAAGGCTGTCCAGCCAGTCAACCAAACAGGCCTGCACGTCTTTGTCGTTCAAAATAGTTGATGGATCTGTTTCAACAAGAGAAGGCACCGTCTCAACATAAGATCGATCACTTTCCTCACTCACGTGACTGTCAACCGATAAACTGTGCTCTGCAACCTTTAGTAAATTACTGACCTCCCCCGGGTCCCGATCCAACATATTGGCAATTTCCGCCGTCGAAGGCTCGCGCCGCAGCGAACGTTGCAACTCGCGAGAGCAACGACTGACTTTATTGATGTCTTTTTGAATATGAATCGGCAATCGAATTGTTCGGCCATGATTCATCAAAGCACGCTCAATATTTTGCCTGATCCACCACGTCGCATACGTCGAAAAACGAAACCCCCGCTCTGGATCAAATTTTTCTACTGCGCGCATAAGTCCTAAATTACCCTCCTCAATAAGATCGAGGAGTGGCAAATCACGACCGCCGTATCGCTTTGCAATCATAACAACGAGCCGGAGGTTGCTCTTTATCATACGGTGACGGGATCGCTCATCACCGGCCAGCGCGGCCCGCGCCACAACAACTTCTTCGTCCGCGGTAAGCAGCGGCGTTTCACCAATCTCATTGAGATACAACTGAATAGGATCAATGTCGTGTGCTGTGGCGCCTGCTTCGCGGACCTTTGCACGGCCTGACGATTGAACCGAAAACAGCGTCATCGCCGCTGTATTTGCCGAAGCCTTTAGTACGTCAAGATCAGCCAAAAGAACCCCCTTCTCTGGCGACCCGAACTCCTATCGACGCATGGGAAGCAACGTCAGCGGGTCGACTGGCTTGCCCCGCCTGCGCAGCTCGAAGTGCAGCTTCACTGAATCAGTGCCGCTGCTGCCCATTGTTGCTATTTGCTGCCCCGCTGTGACGCTCGTGTTCTCTGAGACAAGCAAACGTTCATTGTGTCCGTAGGCGCTCAAGTACGTGTCGTTATGTTTTATTATCAGTAGCGAGCCATAGCCCGTCACCCCCGTTCCCGCATACACAACCTTTCCGCTTGCGACAGCCCTCACCGGATCACCACGGTCACCCGATAGATCGATCCCCTTATGAAGGTTGCTCGAGTATGTTCGAATCACCTTCCCTTCTGAGGGCCAGCGCCAACGAGACACCGGTTGTGTAACTACGTTACTCCTAGGTTTACTCGCTGAGGATGACTTTTTGATTGCCGTTGTCACTTTTGACGACTTTGGTGAGCTGACTGTTGGTTTCGTAGTTTTTGACACCTTAGAGGGCGTCTTTTTTGATTTTGGCGTCTTAGTCAGTCGGCTTGAATTTTTCTCAGAGGGGGTTACTACTGCGATATCAGTGCTCAACGTTTGACCCACCTTGATGGTAAAAGGCGGTCCAATGTTATTTCGTGCTGCTAACTCTTTAAAATCAATGCCCAAACGAAAGGCGATGGCATAAAGCGTATCACCACGAATGACCACATACGGTCGTCCTGGGCGAAGTTTGGATCCGTAGGTTTTCAGACTCTCAGGTCTCGTCGCGTTGGGCGTGGACGGCTGACTTGCATCCTCCCACGGCCGCAAATTATCGGGGTTTGCACCTGAGCATCCCAAAAGACCCGCAGCTAGAGCAATGGCAGACAGTGTTTTACATATCTGCATCGATGCGTCCAAGGCTACGGCCTAACAGGTGCTCGGGAAGACAAGAGGCGAACGAAAACACCGCCCATCACGAAGCTCAGCACACACAACAACAACATCGGATCACCCACTGTTTCGCCATATTCCATTGGCGTCACCGGCAGGCTCTGTATCGTTCGACTGTCACCGTGACGATCCGTCATCGCGCTGACAGGCACCTGCCAAGGCCACAATATCACCAGTGATCCCAATAAGAAGCCGTACAGGGTCGCCATCGTTGCCTGCTGGGCTCGCGCAAGTAGCGCTTTTAGTAACCGCGAAAACCCCATCAGACCGACCATACAGCCAGCCGCAAATACGGCTAAGGTCAGTCCATCGCCACCGACGACGGCGGCAATAATCGGCTGGTACATACCCATGAGTAAAAGTAAAAAGCTGCCGGAGATACCGGGCAAAATCATCGCCGAAATGGCGATTACGCCCGCAAAAAAGAAGGCGCCTGTGCTCGTGGGCAACTGCATGGCTTGAGTCAGCCCCACAAACACCGCGCAACCGATTCCAAAGACTAAAAAGCCGTATTCGCGTGCCTGCCACCGGCCCCGCATCGACAAAATAAGATGGATCGCACTCGCCAAAACGAGTCCACAAAAAGTGGACCACAGCGGCAACGGATAAGCCGTCATCAGATAATTCAGTATCGATGCTAAGCTCACGACCGCGGTAGCGATTCCGGCGCCCAAAACGACTAAAAAATTGCCGTCGATCGCACTCCATGCCTCACGCACCTTCCCGGTCAAGACGGACCTGAGGGTCACAAGACCCACGCTGGAAATTGCATTAATAAAGCGATCATAGATACCGGTTATGAGCGCAATCGTTCCACCCGACACCCCGGGAACAAGGTCTGCGGCGCCCATCGCGACTCCCCGCAGGTAAATACCCAACCACCTCTCGGTCACCGATGAACACCCTCGCGCATTGGCACAAAAAAGACATCTTCAATGATCGTTTCCTCAAACCCCTCCGACGTAGAGGTCATCTGCACCAGTTTCTGCTCACTACCCCCTACCGGGAGGAGTAAAAAGCCATCTGGAGCGAGTTGTGACAACAAGTTCTGCGGAATCGTCTCCGGTGCAGCGGCCCCCATAATGACGTCAAAAGGCGCAAACTCAGCCCATCCTTCAAAGCCGTCACCGTGCATACAACGCACGTTGCGAGCTTTCAATGTTCGCAAACGCGCTTTCGCCTTACTGAGCAACGGTTTTATACGCTCAATAGAATAGATTTCATCGGCGACCCGCGCCAGCACTGCGCTTTGATAGCCCGATCCAGTACCCAGCTCCAGAACTCGGCCAGGCTTGCCGCGTTGCAACGCGAGCTCGGTCATCCGCGCAACGATGTAAGGCTGACTTAAGGTCTGATTAAACCCAATAGGCAGGGCGGTATCCTCATAGGCTCGATGCGCCAGCGCTTCGTCGACAAATAAGTGTCGGGGCGTCTCGCTCATCGCTTGAAGCACTCGGTCATCGCGGATACCCTGCGCTTTTAGTCGCTCAATCAGGCGCAGGCGCGTCCGCTGTGACGTCATACCTATGCCTCGCAGATCACTCACGCAGACGCCTTCTCTGTCAGTAAAACCACCACATGCGCGGCGATACCCTCTCCTCGCCCAATGAAGCCTAACGCTTCTGTGGTTGTGGCCTTAACATTGACATTGCCGACCGTCACGTTGAGGTCATGCGCTATATTTTTTTTCATGCCCGCAATGTGATCGGCAAGCTTGGGAGCCTGTGCGATGACGGTCACATCGGTGTTCGACACGCAAAATCCAAGGTCATTCACTTGCTCAATCACGTGTCGGAGTAATACGCGACTGTCTGCATTTGCAAAAGCGGGGTCGTTGTCGGGGAAGTGATGCCCAATATCGCCCAGCGCCATTGCGCCGAGCAAGGCATCACTCAATGCGTGCAAGACGACATCGCCGTCTGAGTGTGCAATCAAACCCCGCGAGTGAGAAATGCGCTCGCCACCGAGTACGACGTGATCGCCTACACCGAACGCATGTACGTCATATCCATGTCCAATTCTCACGAATCGCTCTCCTCATTCATACGACGTAAAATAATCTCTGCGAATTCTAAGTCGGCAGGCAATGTCACCTTGATGTTGGTTGAAGGCCCCTCAAGCACCGAAACCGGGTAGCCTAGCCGTTCCATGGCCATCGATTCATCGGTTACCGAAACGCCACTATCAAGTGCTGATGAAAGCGCATGCTCTAGCTCCGAGAGTCGGAACATCTGGGGTGTTTGCGCGCGCCAGATCCTGCGCCGATCGAGCGTCGCAGCGACAAGTCCATTACTCCCCACTTGCTTGACGGTGTCGGTGGACGCTTGCGCCAGTACTGTGCCGGTTTCACTGGACAGGGCTCGATCAATCAACTCGCGTAACACGCTCACTGAAACACACGGTCGCGCCGCATCATGAACCAAAGCCCAGTCACCCAAGCTTATGTAGTCTGCCAGTGATCTGAGGCCAGAGAGCACAGAGTCCGCTCGCTCTGCCCCTCCCGAGGCTTTAAATACTCTCGGATCAGAAAGACTCGTCACGGAGTCAGCACGTCGATCGCTCGGATCTAAGACGACGACCACACCCCTGATATCGGGGCACGCCAGCAACGCACGCAGTGTATGCTCCAAAATCGGCAGCCCGTTCACCAGTAAGTATTGCTTAGGCGTTTCGGCCGCCATTCTGCGTCCGCTTCCAGCCGCCGGAACAATAGCCCATATGCTGTTTGTCACGGCGCCTGCTCCTCAGGCTTTTCATCGATAAAGAGAATGTACTCTTCGCCTTCGCGAACCAAACCCAGTTCCTCGCGCGCCACGGCTTCCAGCATCTCTGTACCCTCTTGCAGCTCCAGCACCTGTCTGGCCAACGTGTCATTTCGCTGTCGCAGTGTTGCGTTAGCGTCCTCACCCACTGCGGCCTGACGCTCAAGTGTGCGTCGCTCTTTAATGCCACCCTCCCCAAACCACAACTGGTACTGCAGCAGTGCCAAAAGCCCGACCAAGAGCAATAGGAGAGGCCTCATAAGCCTAAGCGTCTCTCTCCAGCTCGAGCCGGCCACGGTACGGCGCGGTCATACCCAGTTCAGCCTCTATCCGAAGCAGTCTGTTGTATTTTGCCACTCGATCAGACCGGCAAAGGGACCCTGTTTTGATTTGACCAGCCCCGGTACCCACCGCTAAATCCGCAATCGTTGCATCCTCGGTCTCACCACTGCGATGCGAAATTACCGCTGTAAATCCGGCATCCTGGGCCATCTTGATCGCATCAAGTGTCTCGCTCAAGGAACCAATCTGATTAAACTTAATCAATATTGAGTTGCCGATTGCCTCATCAATACCGCGTTTTAAAATGCGCGTATTTGTTACAAACAAATCGTCTCCTACGAGTTGAACCTTCTGACCGAGCTTCTGAGTTAAGTAAGACCAGCCGTCCCAATCGGACTCATCGAGGCCGTCCTCGATCGATGCAATTGGGTGGGCGGCCGCAAGATCAGCCAGGTAGTCGGCAAAACCCGTACTCGAGAACGAACGCCCCTCACCGGATAATTGGTATTCCCCATCTCGATAAAACTCGGACGCCGCACAGTCCAGCGCTAACAGGATATCGTCACCCAGTGAGTAGCCCGCCTTTGAAACAGCTTCGGCAATGACCTCGAGTGCCGCAGCATTGGATGGCAAATCCGGCGCAAAACCGCCCTCGTCGCCCACAGACGTCGCCAGTCCGCGTGCACTCAAAACCTTCTTCAACGTATGAAATATCTCGGCGCCAACCCGCAGCGCCTCTGCAAATGACGTCACACCAACGGGCTGAATCATGAACTCCTGAATATCCACATTATTATCCGCGTGCTCGCCACCGTTCAAAATATTCATCATCGGTACGGGCATGGTCAACTGTGTGGTCCCAGAGAGATTTGCAATGTGCTGATACAGCGGCAATTTGGCTGACTGCGCCGCAGCACGTGCCGTGGCTAACGAGACCGCTAAAATGGCATTGGCGCCGAACTTACTTTTGTTTTCCGTTCCGTCGGCCTCGAGCATTCGCTGGTCGACGCCACGTTGATCAAGCGCCTCACACCCAATGAGGCAGTCTCGTAACGGCCCGTTAACGTTCGCAACCGCGGTAAGGACGCCCTTACCAAGGTACCGAGCACCGTCGCCGTCACGGAGTTCTAAAGCCTCTCGTGAGCCGGTGCTGGCGCCCGACGGCGCGTAAGCAACCCCGACGGTGTCATCATCCAAAGTCACTTCGGCCATAACCGTGGGGTTGCCCCGAGAGTCCATGACTTCAAAGGCACGGATATCAACAATTTCGCTCACTACTTACTCCATTTAAGGTCAGTTAATATCAAGTTTGGGCAGTGACTTGACCAGTTGATCGACCGCCTTTACCTGCTCGAGAAAAGATTCCAACTGATCGAGTGGCAACGCGCTCGGTCCGTCACACAATGCTTTTTCTGGATTGGGATGTGATTCTAAAAAAAGACCCGCAAGTCCCGTGGCCATGCCCGCTCGCGCCAACTCCACGACTTGTGCGCGTCGCCCTCCGGACGCCGTATCGTTGGGGTCACGTCGCTGCAGCGCATGAGTGACGTCAAAAATCACAGGGATACCGCCAGTGTGTTTTTTCATCACACCAAAGCCCAACATATCGACGACTAAATTGTCGTAACCAAAGTTGCTGCCACGTTCACACAAAATAAGCTTGTCGTTACCACACTCCCGAAATTTATGAACGATATTACCCATCTGCTCGGGGCTTAAAAATTGCGGCTTCTTAATGTTAACCGGTGCACCTGTCTCGGCCATGGCTTGAACGAGATCAGTTTGTCGCGCGAGAAACGCAGGCAGTTGAATAATGTCTACCACGCTCGCCGCCGGTGCTGCCTCCTCGGGCGAATGCACGTCAGTAATCAGCGGCAGCCCCGTCGCCTTCTTTACGGCCTGAAAAATAGCTAGCCCCTGTTCGAGCCCTGGCCCGCGATAGGAGTTTATCGAAGAGCGATTAGCTTTATCGTAGGACGCTTTGAACACCAGAGGGATCTCAAGTCGGGCACACACCTCTTGGTAAACACCCGCGACATCGACCGCAAACTGCTCAGACTCTAGAACATTGACCCCCCCCACGAGGACGAAAGGCTTGTCATTGCCAAACTCAATATCCCCTACAGAAACGGTTTGGACAGTCATGCTTGCTGCACCTCGACCGCGGCATTGATAAAGCTAGAAAATAGTGGGTGCCCACCGCGGGGTCGCGAGGTGAACTCTGGATGAAACTGACAGGCCACAAACCACGGGTGATCTTTTAGCTCGATCATCTCAACCAGCGTTTGGTCTTGGGACCAGCCTGAAATCGTCATTCCTTGTGCTTCGAGTTTCGCAACGAGCGTATTGTTCACCTCGTAGCGATGACGGTGGCGTTCACGCACAACGTCAGCGCCATAAATATCACGGGTTTTAGTGCCCTCAACCAAGTAACACGGTTGAGAACCCAATCGCATAGTCCCGCCCATATCAGAGTGCTCATCTCGAACTTCAATGTCACCCGACTCTGTCTGCCACTCCGTAATCAAACCAATCACCGGATAAGGTGTTGATGGATTCATTTCTGTCGAGTGAGCACCGGTTAAATCACAGACATTGCGAGCAAATTCGATCATCGCCATGTGCATGCCCAAGCAGATGCCCAAATAAGGGATCTTGTGCTCGCGAGCGTATTGAACTGCGGCAATTTTACCTTCAATCCCTCGATCGCCAAATCCACCGGGCACTAAAATAGCATCGAGCGACTTTAAGACCTCGATGCCTTGCGACTCCAAATCTTCTGCGTCAATGTATTCAATATCAACCTGCGTATTAGTGTGCAAACCGGCGTGACCCAGGGCTTCATTGAGTGACTTATAAGCGTCGACTAAGTCGGTGTATTTGCCGACCATACCCACCTTAACGCGGGCACGACGCTCCGCTAACTCGCGCGCCACCACATCATCCCACTCACTAAAATCGACATCCCCGGCAGACATGCCGAAACGCTCTAAAATGTAGTCGTCGAGACCTTTTTCATGGAGGTTTTTGGGGATTTTATAAATCGAATCTGCATCTAAAACCGGAATCACCGCACGTTCTTCGACATTGGTGAACAGCGATATTTTTTTTCTGGCACCGTCGTCGATCTCAACAGAACACCGACAGAGTAAAACATCGGCTTGCAGGCCGATCGAACGCAATTCCTTCACTGAGTGTTGTGTCGGCTTCGTCTTTATTTCGCCCGCCGTCGGTATATAGGGCACCAAGGTCAAGTGAATTAACAGGGCTCTCGACGCGCCTGCCTCCAATTTTAGTTGGCGCAAGGCTTCTAAAAAGGGCTGACTTTCAATGTCGCCAACCGTGCCACCCACTTCAATAACGGCAACCTCAGCCCCTTCAGCACCGGCAATAACGCGGCGCTTTATTTCGTCCGTGATGTGCGGAATGACTTGTACCGTTCCCCCAAGGTAATCACCGCGACGCTCTTTCCTAAGAACTTCGTCATAGACCTGGCCGGTCGTGAAGTTATTTCGCTTCGACATGGTGGTCCGGGTAAAGCGCTCGTAATGGCCCAAATCAAGATCCGTCTCGGCGCCGTCATCGGTGACGAAGACTTCACCGTGCTGAAACGGGCTCATAGTACCGGGGTCAACATTGATATAGGGATCTAGCTTAAGCAGTGTGACCTTCAAACCGCGAGCTTCGAGCACTGCGGCGAGCGAGGCCGCCGCTATTCCTTTTCCTAGCGAGGAAACAACACCGCCGGTTACAAAAACGTATCGCGTCATGGACTCCACCAAAGCAAGAGGAACTGTGGGGCGGCGAACAAAGGGTTGCCGACAGCAGAGCTCCGATGGGCATTCAGCTTAACAAAGAGTGTCCATTCGCTCAATTTACAAAACACAATTTCGGCGCGATCCAGACCGGTACTAATCCCTCTTTACAGCTGACGGATTTATCGGACGATTCTTGGGTGATACCCAGTCCCGCGACAGCCACGACTGAGTCGCCCTGACAGATGACAGGAATACTTCCGCGCCAGTACGGTGGCACCTCATTTTCCTGCAGGCATTGATTCAAACTGCGCCTCGGCCGCCCTCTCAGCTTGAGTTCCTCGCCTGGCTTTGGGGTTCGCAGTGAAACCACCGCCCCAGCGTCCAGACCAAAGGGGGCCTGCACCCAATCGAGCGACCCCCAGTCACCCTGAACAGAGTGCCCGACGACGGCCTCCGCACAAAAACTGCCACTGGGCTTCAGCGGATAAATCTGTATGGATTGACGCCAGCGTTGCATCACGAAGTGACGGTGCCGAAGCTCTGGCTGCTTGTCGGGGTCTGCCTCCAAACACTGCCGCGCAAACTCAGCAATAGTGGTATGCGGAGGCAGTTGCAGATCAAGCCCGTGAAGCCAATGGTAGATCTGATCATGAAGAACGGCCGCATCGAGGGTCTGAAGATCCAAGGAGGGGTCGCCCACGGCAGAGACTTGGCTGGGATGCAGCAATGAGGGACTCTTGCTTATTTGCGCGAGCACCGCTGAGGAGCGCGTAAAACCAGCGCGGTATCCGGGCCAACGGGATTCAATGAGCGGTAAAACCTCATGGCGCAAAAAATTACGGTCAATGTCGATATTGGCATTGCTTGTGTCGTCTATGACCTCAAGGTCGTGCTGTACCACATAACGTTCAATATCTTGTCGAGTGACGGCCAGCAGGGGGCGTAGTAGTGTAGCGGCACCTAATGCCCGCGTCTCAGGCATGCCGGCAAGACCTCGGGGACCGGCCCCCCGAATCAAACGAAAAAGGATGGTTTCCGCTTGATCGTCGCGGTGGTGAGCAAGAAGTAACACATCGCCCGCTCCCAGGTGCTTCTCAAATGCACGATATCGAGCGACTCGCGCTTGCGACTCCGGTGAGGCTTGAGTATCCACCTGCACCGATTCCACTGTGAACCCCACCTTGAGTCCAGCGGCGACCTGCGCACAATGCTCCGCCCAATGGTCGGCGTCAACCTGAAGCCCATGATTGATGTGGATGGCCTCGATAGCGGGCAGCCGCTCTGAGCGAGAGAGTGTTACGAGCGCGTGAAGTAAGGCATGACTGTCTGCTCCACCCGAGAAACCCACGCAAAGTCGGTCAGCGGTTTGAAACGTCGCTACATGCCCCTGCAGTGCAGCCAGTAACGTCATCGCGGGGTCAAGCCGCGCCGTAGGCCATTAATCGTTGATAACGTGATTCCACGAGCGTTTGTGTGTCGACGGCGCACAGCGTGTCCAGCTGCGCCGACACATGAGTGCGAATTCGCTCAGCCATTTCGTCGACGTTTCGATGTGCCCCTCCAAGAGGCTCCATAATTGTATTATCGACAATCCCCAGCTCTTGCAGCGTCGAAGAAGTCACACCCATGGCCTCCGCGGCCTGTGGCGCAAATTCGCTGCTCTTCCAAATAATATTGGCGCAACCTTCTGGAGAGATCACGAAGTAGGTTGAATACTGCAACATGGCCAAATGATCGCCCACACCAATACCTAACGCGCCACCGGACGAACCTTCGCCAATGACGACGCAAACGATCGGTGTTTTCAGTCGCGACATCACGGCCAAGTTTTGGGCAATCGCCTCAGAAATACCACGCTCTTCAGAGTCAATGCCGGGGTAAGCGCCGGGTGTGTCGATCAGTGTCACCACCGGCATATTGAAGCGCTCGGCCATCTCCATCAGGCGCAGCGCTTTTCGGTACCCTTCCGGTTTTGGCATACCAAAGTTGCGATAGACCTTGTCTTTGACTGCTCTACCCTTCTCTTGTCCAATCACCATCACGGGCCTGCCATTGAGTCGCGCTACCCCACCCACAATCGCTTTGTCGTCACCAAAATGCCGATCACCATGAAGTTCGTCAAATTCGTCAAAGATGAGTGGAATATAGTCCATCGTGTAGGGACGTAACGGATGGCGGGCCACACGCACGATGTCCCAAGGACTGAGACCGTTGTAAATCGATTGCGTGAGTTTGTGACTCTTCGCCTTCAGGCGATCGATCTCATCGCTGATATTAATTTCGGAATCATCCACTACCGATTTTAATTCTTCGATTTTCATCTCGAGCTCAGCGATTGGCTGCTCGAAATCCAGATAATTTGGATTCATTGTGACTCGCCCTATGACAAACGGCTATTATTACGAACGACACAGTTTACAAACGTAGAACGATGGCGTCATCTGTAAGATTTACGCTACGAACTTCCTCATTTTTTAAGATTTTATGAACAACACCAGTCACAGCCCACCAAGAATTCTACTCGCGCCAATGGAAGGCGTTATGGAATCGGTCATGCGCGACATACTCACACGTGTTGGTGGCTATGAGCGCTGCGTAACCGAATTTGTTCGTGTGTCGAGCACTGTCCTCCCACCTAAAGTCTACTACCGCCTCTGCCCTGAACTGAGAAATGAGGGCAGAACTCAGGCGGGTACTCCAGTGTACGTTCAACTCCTTGGGTCAGATCCAGAATTGATGGCCGCCAATGCACGGGTGGTCGCTCAACTCGGAGCCCCTGGCATCGATCTCAACTTCGGATGTCCGGCAAAAACAGTCAATAAGTCACGAGGCGGCGCGACACTCCTGCGCACACCAGCGGCCATTTATGAGGTGTGCAAAGCGGTACGAGATGCAACGCCGCCTAATATTCCAGTCACAGCGAAAGTTCGCCTCGGCTTCGACGACGATGGTCAGTTTGAGGACATTACTAACAATGCCTTTGCCAGCGGCATCTCCGAGCTCACGGTTCATGCGCGCACGAAAGTTCAGGCTTATCGCCCGCCCGCGCACTGGTCAACGCTCAGATCTATTCACAACAGCGGCGGTATTCCTGTCATCGCAAACGGTGAGATCTGGACGCCAAGCGACCTCTTTCAATGCCGCAAAGTCAGTGGCTGCAACGCGTTTATGTTGGCACGAGGCGCGGTGTGTCGCCCAGATTTAGCGCGTGCAATCCTTGCCCATGACCAAGGACAGCGGGTCGATCCGATGACGTGGGAAGAAATTACAGAGCTGCTCGTGCATTTTTTCGATGCCAACGGTGCACTGTATGAACGAAAGTTTGCAATCAATCCGGTGAAGCAGTGGTTGGTCTACCTGCAGTATGCCTACCCACAAGCCGCCGCCTTGTTTGCACAAATCAAACGAATCCGCGATCCTGACCCAATGCGAGCAGCACTGATCGGCGCCAACCAGTCAGTCGCGGCCTGATGATTTAAAATGCCTATCTAACAACAGGACCCTTATGAATACACAGGTAATGCCCACTGGCCCCGAGTGGTTCGGTCACCCCCGTGGTTTATTCGTATGCTTTGCCACTGAAATGTGGGAGCGTTTCTCTTTTTACGGCATGAAATACCTGCTCGTTCTCTTTCT